>DASWGF010000241.1:0-2242 GCA_036393875.1 Candidatus Dormiibacterota bacterium | reverse complement strand
TCGAGCACGATGACACCGACGCCGCCTTCCTTCTCCAGCCTCACACCAGCCATTCGCTCACCCTCCTGACAAGTCGGTCGCCTCGATAATAAGTAGCTATGGCAACGATGATCATTGAAAGCGAGCGGACCAAGGCTGCTTCCGGAAAGACGTACGAGGTCCGCAACCCCGCGACGGGCGAGGTCGTAGACGAGGTTCCCGCGGGCGGACCAGCCGATGTCGACAAGGCCGCGCAGGCAGCGGCCAAGGCATTCAGCACCTGGTCCAAGCTTCCGGCCAACCAACGGCGCGAGATCCTGCACAAAGCCGCCCAACACATGCTCGGCAAGGTCGAGGAGATCGCCGTCATCCTGACCAAGGAACAGGGCAAAACGCTTCTCGAGTCGCGGCTCGAGGCCAAGCGTTTCGGCGAGAACATCGGGTGGTTCGCCGACCTCGCTGACAAGATCCACGGCCAGCACGTCAGGCTGCCCGACCTCACGACCTATGGGCTCGTAGTGCGCAAGCCGATCGGCGTCTGCGGCGCCATCGTGCCCTGGAACTTTCCGTTGACTCTGGCCGCCAACAAGGTCGCACCGGCGATCGCGGCCGGAAACACCGTCGTGCTCAAGCCCGCGAGCACCACGCCTCTGTCGACGCTCGCCTGCATCGAGGCCTTGATTGAAGGCGGCCTGCCCGAAGGGGTCATCAACGTCGTCATCGGTCAGGCCACCGGCGAGGCAATCGTGGAGCATCCGCTGATCCGGAAGATCGCGCTCACGGGATCCACTCCCACCGGCAAGCGGGTGATGGCCAAGGCTGCCGAGCATCTGAAGAAGGTCACGCTCGAGCTGGGCGGCAGCGACCCCTGCATCGTTCTCGACGACGCCGACCTCGAGGGCGCGGCGCGGGCGATCGGAGTGGGGCGGTTTTTCAACTGCGGCCAGCAGTGCCTGTCCACCAAGCGCCTCTACGTGCAGGAAGGCGTGTACGACGCGCTGATGGAGAAGCTCGTCGCACGAGCATCGAAGCTCAAGCCTGGCAATGGGCTCGACAAGGACACCCGCATGGGACCGATGCACACACAGACACAGCGCGCTGAGGTCGAAGCGCAGGTCAAGGACGCGATCGATCGCGGGGCCAAGGTGGTCTACGGCGGCGGGAGGCCAAAGGGCCCGGAGTACGAGAAGGGTTGGTTCATCGAGCCGACGATTCTCGAGAACGTTCCCGATGGCGCGCGCATGTGGACCGAAGAGGTCTTCGGCCCGGCGCTGCCGGTGCGGCGGGTGAAGGACCTCGACGAGGCCCTCAGGCTTGCCAACGACACGCCGTTCGGGCTGGGGTCATCGATCTGGACCGCGAGCATGGCGGCTGCGCGTCGCGCCGTCGACGAGCTCGAGGCCGGGTACACATGGGTGAACGCCCTGGTGATCGCACATGATGAGCTGCCTTTTGGCGGCACCAAGCAGTCGGGCTTCGGCAAAGAGCATGGGGTCGAGGCGTTCCTGCAGTACACCGAGGAGAAGTCGGTCGTCTATGGAGGGGTGTAGGAACTCACTCCCCTCTGCCCTTCGGGGAGAGGGACCGTGAAGGCTGGTGCCGCGGTCGTGAGCGTGCTGGTCGTGCTGGTGGGCGCGGTGTTCGCCGGCCAGGGGCTGGGCTACATCCCGGGCAGCGTCATGACCGGGGACATGCGCTGGTTCTGGATCGGCGGCGTGATGGTCGTGGTTGGGCTAGCCTTCCTCGCCGCGACTTTCCTGCGCCGGACGAAAAAGGCTTAGCGAGCATCCCCACCCGGCGCGCTGCGCGCGCCGACCTCCCCACAAGTGGGGAGGCGAGAGCGCGCCGACCCCCCACAAGTGGGAAGGCGAGAGCCGGCGACCTTCCCACAAGTGGGGAGGCGACTCATGCCTAGGCCGTTCTGCCGTTCAGGCGGTCCCAGTGCGACTGGCATTCGACGCAACGCGTAGCCGAAGGCTGGAACTTGAGCCTGGCGGCAGGGATGCGCTGGCCGCACGCCTCGCAGATCCCGTAGGCGCCTTCGCGCACTCTCTCCAGGGCACGCTCGACCTGCTCGCGGTTCTCGTCAAGAAGCTGAACGAGCAGGTCGGTGGTCTGCCGGTCCGAAAGGGCCTGGGCCAGGTCGGTGTCCTCAGGGATCCCCGTGATCGCGCCCCCTACGACGTCCGCCAGGGGCCTGTGCAGGCCGGCTTCCTCGCCGCACGCGGTTGCGAGCTGCTCGAGCTGCCTGCGATTGGCTTCG
>DASWGF010000240.1:0-2961 GCA_036393875.1 Candidatus Dormiibacterota bacterium | reverse complement strand
AACACAGGCATGGTCATCAATTTGAGGGAGGTCGACCGGATTGTGAAGGATCTGGTGATCCATGACGTCGACCATCGCCATCTGAACCGCGATGTGCCATGGCTCCACGGTTGCCTACCCACGACCGAAAATGTCGCGTTGGCAATCTGGCGCCGCCTGGAGGGCAGGCTTCCATCCGCACGGCTGGAGCGGGTCCGCTTGAAAGAGACCGAGAACAACGTCGTCGAGGTTGAACGCGGATGAGCATCGCGGCCTCATCGCTCACGCCCGGTGACGAGCTCGCCGATACGGTGGCAGCTCTCCTCGAGCAGCTCGGCGAGAATCCAGACCGCGAGGGTCTGCTCGAAACCCCCGGCAGGGTCGCTGAATCGCTTCGATACCTGACCGAAGGCTATGCCGCCAATCCAGCGACCATCGTGGGTGATGCCCTCTTCGCCCTCGATGGTTACGACGACATGGTCGTCGTGAAGGACATCGGCTTCTTCAGTTTGTGTGAGCACCATCTGCTCCCGTTCTTTGGGCGCGCGCACATCGGCTATGTTCCCGACGGCAGGGTCGTGGGTTTGAGCAAGCTGCCGCGGCTGGTCGACGCTTACTCCCGCAGGCTTCAGCTTCAGGAACGGATGACTCGTGAGATCGCGGAGGCGATCAATTCCGTCGTCACCCCGCGCGGGGTCGGTGTCGTTGTCGAGGGTCGCCACCTGTGCGTCGAGATGCGTGGGGTGGAGAAGGAGAGCTCCCAAACCGTGACATCGTGCATGTTGGGAGTTTTTCGTAGCGACCACCGCACGCGCGCAGAGTTTCTTTCTCACATCCAGCAAAGCCACTGAAGATCGCCGTCGTCGCTTCGCCGGTGACTCCACTTCAACCCGCTCAGCTGGGCGGTGCGCAGGCATTCCTGTGCGACCTGGCAACCGGTCTTTCCCTGCGCGGACATGAGGTTCTCCTCTACTGCGCCGCAGGCTCAGAGGTGCCGGGAGTAAATCTGGTCGAGATCCCGGTGGCGCCGGGTGCCGATCAGGCGTTGGTGATGCCGGGATCGGGGGAGGAGCCTTCGACGTCGCCGGCCGTTCGTCGGGCCTTCGAGCTTCTCTTCGAGGAGCTCCGCAGTCGCGGTGCTGGCGTCGTGTCGCAGCACGCTTTTGATGCTGAAGCCATCGAACTGTCCGACGGCCTGCCGGTGCTTCACACCCTCCACCTGCCGCCGATCTCCAATCGAGTCCTGGCCGAAGTCCTGAGGAGCCGAGCCGCCTTTGCCACGGTGTCGGAGTCGTGCCGGCGCGCGTGGGCGTCGGCGGGCGCGGGCCAGGTACGTGTCCTACGCAACGGGGTGCCCGTCTTCCAGGTCGAAGATGTCCCGATCCGCAAGGATGCGTTGATGGCAGGGCGGCTTTCGCCTGAGAAGGGATTCGAAGACGGGATTGCGGCTGCTCGGGCGATCGGTTTGCGGCCGGTTGTGGTGGGGCTACCCTACGACCCGAGCTACCAGCTCGACCTGGATGGCGCAATCGCTCTGCCGCCGCAACCGCGATCCCAGTTGTGGCAGTTGATGGCCGGCGCGTCGGTGACCCTCCTGCCCGTGCACTGGGATGAGCCTTTTGGAATGGTCGGCGCCGAAGCCCAGATGGCGGGATGTCCCGTTGCGGGATACGCTCGCGGCGGATTGGTGGAGATCGTTGAGCCGGGCGTGTCGGGCTTCTTAGGCGAACCCGACGACATCAAGGCCCTGGCGGCGGCTGCTGTAGCCGCCACCAAGCTCGACCGCGCGGCCGTTCGCTCATCCGCGGCGCACCGCCTCGGCCTCGACTCGTCGCTTGACGCCTACGAGGCTGCCCTGGGGGAGGTGGCCGGTTGATCGCCGTCGTCACCGGCGGCTCCCGCGGAATCGGAGCAGCGGTCATGCGGGAGATGACGAATCGCGGCTACGACTGCCGCGACCTCAGCCGAACGTCGGGTTACGACGCGGGCGACGAAGCATCGGTGAACCGATTCTTCGGCGAGCTGAAGCGGCTCGATGCGCTGGTCAACAATGCCGGGATTCTCGAGCTCGCCGCGATCGCCGATATGAAGGTCGAGACATGGGACGAGGTGATGCGCGTCGGCCTGAGAGGTGCGTTCCTCTGCTCGCAAGCCGCCTTCCGACTGATGCGACCCGGCGGCACGATCGTCAACGTGAGCAGCCTGTCCGGCGTCTTGGGGGCCGAAAAGTTTCCGAGGATGTCCGCATATGTGGCGGCGAAGTCGGGATTGGCCGGGCTGACCGAGGTCCTGGCCGTCGAGGGCAGGCCCCTGGGGATTCGAGTCAACGCGGTCAGCCCCGCCAGCGTCGCCACCGACATGGGCCGCCTTGCGGGCATCAGTCAGGAGCCGCTTTCGCCTGAGGAGGTCGCTCGCGTGATCGCCTGGCTCGCCACACCCGACTCCGCTCCCTTGACCGGCTCCAATATTCGGATCGATCCGCCAGTGCGCGGATAACGCCGTGGCGGGCGGCACGCGGAACGTCGTTGTCGTTGGCGGAGGCTTGTGCGGTGGCAATGCAGCCCTTGAGCTGTGCCGCCTGGCTTCCGACGTTCACGTCACGCTAATCAGCTCGGAGGCGCACCTGCCGTATCAGCGCCCTCCACTATCGAAAGGATTTCTGCGGGGCACTGAACCGTTCGAGGCCGCGCTGGTTGCGCCGCGCGCCGAATACGAGCGGCTGGGAATCAGTCTCGTGCTCGGCAGGAGGGTGGTCAGGCTCGATCCGGAATCCAGGCAGATTCTCCTGGAAGGCGATGAAGTCGTTTCGTATGACCGAGCTCTGATCGCCACCGGTGGCCGCAAGCGCCACCTGCGGTTTCCAGGCGCCAACCGAGAAGGTGTCTTTGATCTGCGCACAGTGGAAGACTCCGAACGGATCAAGGCCGCGGCGCGCGCCGGGCGGCGAGTCGTGGTGATCGGCCTGGGCTTCATCGGCTGCGA
>DASWGF010000239.1:0-4345 GCA_036393875.1 Candidatus Dormiibacterota bacterium | reverse complement strand
CCGCAGCTTCGCGAAGATGAAGGCCGACGTACCCGAGGCCGCGGGGCCGCTGGTTGGTTGCCTGCTCGATGACAACCTGGAGGTGCGGCGGGAGGCGCTGCGCCAGGCCGTGCGGTGGGCACCCTCCGGCGACGAACGGCCCGCGTTCGCCGATGCCCTGGTGGCATCGCTGGCGAGCGGCGATCGCGAGGTGAGGCGCCTGGCGTCTGAAGCCATGGCCGCGCAGGCGCCAGAGGCCCTGGTCTTGACACTGCCCCTCCTGGAGTCGCGCGAGCACGCGGCCGCCGCCGCGGTCGAGGCGCTAATCCGCAGCGGCCGTCCTGATCTGTTCCGCCGTGTGAAGGTGCACCTCGAGCGCCATCTGGGCGAAGGGGTGAAGTCGGCGCGGATGTCGACTCATGCCGCAGCGAGCTCGCGCATGCGCGGCGACGGCGACGAGGCCGCGGCCTATGCATTCCTGCGGATCGCCCTGGACGATTTCGCCGGTCATGCGACCGACTCTGGCCTCGGCGCGATGCGCGCGCTGCATGGCAAGAGGGGATTTGCCACCGTCGAGCGGGGGGTGCTGTCGACCGAAGCGCAAGCGAGGGCCGAGGGCCTGGAAACGTTGCTAAACTTCGGCCCCGGATGGCTGGCCGGACCCCTGGCGCAGCTCCTCGACCAGGATGCATTTGACCCGGCCACGGCGCGGGCCCTGTCGGACGCGGAGCTCGAGGCGCTGGCGAACCACGCGGACAAGTGGATTCACGATGCCGCCGGCGCGGCCGCCAACGGCCTCGGCGATGGCATGAAAGAGCTGATCGCGCTCAAACGGGTGCCGCTCTTCAGCACCCTGACCCTGGAGCAGCTGTCGAGCATCGACCAGCTGATGGTCACCCGGCACTACGCGAAGGGTGAGTCGATCTTCCTCAAGGGCGACGTGGGGTCGGAGCTGTTCGTCGTGCTCGAAGGGGAGATTCGCATCCACGTCGACCATGAAGGCCGCGAGGTCACGCTCGCGCGCCTGGGGCCGAGCTCGGTGGTCGGTGAGATGGCCGTGTTCGATGACCAGCCGCGATCGGCGGGCGCGCAGGCGAGCGACAACACGACCGTACGAGTGCTGCGCCGGGACCGGCTGCAGGCGCTGGTGCACGAGCACCCCGAGGTCCTGCTCGAGTTCGTGAGGAACCTGAGCCAGCGGATCCGGGTCATGAACGAACAGCTCGAGTCCGCGCGCCCGGCTCAAGAGCGATCGGTACCACTGAGTCCAACGATAGGCATGGACAAATGAACCTCCCCACCCGGCGCTGCGCGCCGACCTCCCCACTTCGTGGGGAGGCGACTCATTCGGTTGGTTCGGGGCGCACCTCGATCTTCTTGCGGGCCGCCTCGAGGCGTTCGGTGCAGACCTTCAAGTAAACGCGCGCCTCGTCGACCGCCTTCAGCGCGTCCTCGAGCGACAGGTCCCCGTCCTCGAGAACCTTCAGCTTCTCATCGAGCTTCTCCAGCGCCTGCTCATACGTCAGCTGGTCGCTCATGGTTCGACCTGTTCCACCCGCGCGCCCAGCCGCCCGGTTGCGAGCCGGATGCGGACCTTGCGATCCACCGCCGCTTCCGCGGCCGATCGCATCACACGGCCGGACTCTGCGTCGATGGTGATGCTGTAACCGCGGGCGAGCACAGCCTCCGGGCTGAATGCGACCAGCTGCTGCCTCAGGTGATCGAGCCGGCGCTGTTCGGTGGCGAACCGCTCGAGCAATGCCCGCTCGAGACGATCTGGTGCGCGACGGGACGCGAGGGCGTTGCGAGCCCGCGTCATGCGTGCCGTGCCGGCTGCGGCCAACCGCCGAGCTCGTTCGCGGAGCGCCTCCTCACGGCGCGCGACCTGCTGCACCGGGCTCAGCCGCGCCAGGTTGGCGGCGGCGTGCGCGAGCCGGTCCACCCGAACCCGGACCATCGCCGGCAGCACCTGCACCAGCCTCGCCCTTTTGGTCTGAAGCTTTTCGGTTTCGCGCAGCAGCCGCTGATTGGTTTCGCGGTCGAGGCGCCGCTCGCGCTCGCGAAGCAATGACATCAGGTCTGCCTTCTTGGGCACGACGCGAGACCCAGCCTCGGTGGGCGTGCGCGCCTCGACGTCGGCGACCATGTCGGCCACCGTGCGATCGGAGGTGTGCCCGAGCGCGGTCACGACCGGGAGCCTGGAACCGAGGATCGCCCGCGCGACGATCTCCGTGTTGAATGCGTATAGCTCTTCGAAGCTGCCGCCGCCTCGTGCCACCACGATCACCTGGGCCAGGCCCTCCTCGTTGCAGCGACGCAGCGCGCGCGAAATGCTCATGGGCGCGGCAGCCCCCTGCACCTGCACGGGGTACACGACTACACCCATGTTCGGATAGCGCTCCCAGATCGTCTCCTGGAGGTCGTGGATGACCGCACCCGTTGGTGATGTGATCAGCGCTACGACCTGAGGCAAGAAAGGCAGCCGTCTCTTGCGACCTGGCGCGAATGCGCCTTCCAACTCGAGCCGGCGCTTCAGCTCTTCCAGCCGCGCGCGCAACTTGCCGACGTCGTCGAACTCAACCTGGTCGGTGATGAAGCTGAGGCGCCCGGTCTTGCCGAAGAAGTCGACCCGGCCGCGGAAGATGAAGACCTGCCCGTCCTCGGGCAGCGTCGTGACGCGCCGCGCGTCGTCCGCGAACAGGACCGCGTCGAGCCGGCTGACCCCATCCCGAATGGAAAAGTTGTAGTGACCGCCGGCGCCCTGCTTCATGCCGGTGACCTCGCCTTTCACGAGCATGGCCGTGAGCGGGCGGAGCTCGCGCCGGATCTCGTTGGCGAGTTCCGTGACGGTATATGGACGCTGCGCTTCCTCGGGCTTGAGCATCGAGCGTTAGCTTATGACGCTATGGGCAACTCACGCCCCTCTCCCTAATCCTCCCCCCAATGGGGGGAGGGCAATTCACGTGCAGGGTCCGGCCGGCACGACCATTTCATGATTGGTGGCGATAGCGAGCTGCCGAGCGCCTTCGGCGTCCGAGTAGTGCCACGGGCCGCCGTAAGCCCCAATCCATTCCCCGTGAGGATCCGCGGCGAAGATATAGAAGGTGGCCTGGCCGGCGATTGGCGGGGGATGCAACAACCGCTCTTCAACGTTCGGGCCATCAAGCCGCCACAGCTCGTAGTTGTCGCTGATGTAGAGCCGGCCTTGCGCATCCCGACCGACCGGTGACAGCAAGAGGTTGGGCGGCTCCTGAAGCCAATCGCTCGTCGTGCCTGTCGTCAGGTTGAGCTGCTCGACCGTGTACTGGACCTGTTGGTTGCTGATTCCGTACAGCACACCCCACGCCGATCCTCCGCTCACCAGCGTCCACCCTGCTTGCTTCCCGAGGTCGCCGCGCACTCGGGCGGGCGTCCCGCCTACCGGATCGAGGCGAAACAGACCTTCGAAGGCGTTCTGCTTGAGGTTGATGGCATGCGTCACATAAATGCCGTCCCCCGCGAACGCGATCGGCCAGTAGATGGTGGCTCCGTCGTAAATGAAGCGGTCGACTCCAGACACGACGTCGACCACGTGCACCTGGCCATTGCCCGGCGTGGTGCTCGAGAACGAAAAGTATGTGTACTGCGATCCGTCGGGTGAGACCAACTCTTGCGTGCCTGGCACCCAACGTTGGTACTGGGCGTCGTAAACGTCCCCGTTCGCGTCGACTTCGGCGACGTCGCCACTTGGGTAGCTCAAGAAAGCATGGTGAGGCACCGTCCCTACGTTCCAGACCACCGGCAGGCGGCATTGAGCGACCAGTGAAGGTGAAGGCGTCGGCCTCGATGGAGAAGGGATCGGAGGCGAGGGCTGGGTGCAGCCGCCCACCAGCATTACCGCCGCAGCCGCAATAGCTCGTTTCAGAGTGGGCGCAAGAAGTGGAACGCCGAGATGCGCATCCGCTTGTTGAAGTACAGACGGTGGGCGTCCGCGCGGTCGGTGCCAACGCCGGAATCAAGGTGAAACTGGTCGCAGCCGAGGCGTTTGGCCTCATCGATCATCCAGTCCATCAGCTTGCCTGCGTGGCCTTTGCCGCGATGCTCGGGCCGGGTCGTGAGGTCATCGCAGTAAAGGGTCCGGCCCCACGCGAGCATGTTGATGATGCGAAAGCCCGCGGCCGCGACCGCCTGGATATCGTCCTCGACGAAGAACCCGACCACGCGGTAACCCTCTGGCCGCTGGACCGTGTCGACATGCTCGACGAAGACCGACTCCGGGCCGATGTTCGGCCGGAGCTCGAGCATCGCCTTGTAGACCAGGTTGGTCGCCCCCGCGTGGAGCTCCTGGATCATCCCCCGATCTGCGACATCGATTTCCCGGGCTTGA
>DASWGF010000238.1:0-10152 GCA_036393875.1 Candidatus Dormiibacterota bacterium | reverse complement strand
CGCCACTGTGTTGCCGAAGTTTGCCGCGCTGACCAGGTCGGCCAATCCGCTGACAGTGACGGTCGTCTGCTTCGGAGGATTGATCAAGATGAGGCCTGACGGCACCGAGTAATTAATGCCCACCTTCATGGTTATCGACGTCGGTGGGTTCTGAGAGAAAGCGACTGCGCCCAGCATCAAGACCGCGAGCCCCACCGCCAGCAGCTTCAGCCTCCAATCGTCGGTGATCCAGCTCACTCTTTTTCCTTGTCTCCGTGCTGGACCTTCTCCCGCTCGCCGGCCTGTCCATTGGACTTGCCGTTGAGGAAGCCGAGCAGGCTATTGGCGCGAGCCATGCGCGCCGGCACTTTCACGCTGACGCGGCGCCGCAGTCCATCCGCGTCGAGGTTGCGAGTGATCTTGCCCTCCTCGATCACGGAGATGGCCCCCGTCTCCTCAGAGACAACGAGCACCAGCGCGTCGGATGCCAGCGAAAGCCCGAAGGCGGCGCGGTGGCGTGTGCCCAGACGCTCTCGGACAACGCCCTCTTCCGGGAGTGGCAGCAAGCACCCGGCCGCAAGGATCTGGTTCCCGCGCACGATCACGGCGCCATCGTGCAGGGGCGAGTTGGGATAGAAGATCGACTGCAGAAACTCGGCCGAGATCTCGCCGTTGATGCGAACCCCGGTGGCCACGTAGTCTTCGAGACCGACGTCGCGCTCGAAAGCGATGAGCGCCCCGGTGCGCTTGGCGCTCAGGCGCTCCGCGGCCCTGATCGTCTCTGACATGGCCTGGCTGTACTCGGGCGTGCTGAAGGCCGACAGCGGCCGGCCGAGGCGGCCGAGGCGGCCCAGCTGATCCACGGCGCGCCGGAGCTCGGGCTGGAAAATCACGATGATCGCGATGCCCAGAAGGTACGCGCCGTTCTTGAAGAGCCAGGACAGCAGCAACAGGTTGAAGGTGGTCGCCGTTGCGCCGATCAGCGCGAGCACGACCAGGCCGACCAGGATCTGCGTACCCTGCGTGCCGCGCACGAGGCGCAGCACGTAATAAAGGATGACGGAGATGACCAGCACGTCGATGATCTCCAGCCAGCTCAGGTGCCTGGCCACCTCTTCGAACTGGACGAGGAGCGACTGGCTCTTGAGCCATTCCAACCAGGAATTGATCATCGTGGTCCCATGATCTCGGCGAGGAGCGCCATCTGCGCGTACAGCCGGTTGCCGGCCTGGTCGAAAACGATCGAGCGCGGACCGTCGATGACCTCGTCGGTCACCTCCTCGCCGCGGTGCGCGGGGAGGCAGTGGAGGAACACCGCGTCTTTAGCCGCGTCCATGAGCTTCTTGTTGACCTGATACGGGGCGAAGATCTTGATTCGAGTTGCCCTCTGGTCCTCCTGTCCCATCGAGGCCCAGACGTCGGTGTAGATGGCGGTCGCGCCATCGAGGGCGGCCACGTCGTTGGAGACGAGCACTTGACTGGTGCCCGATCCGATCTTGCCCGCGCGCTCGAGGACCTGGTGCGTGGGCTCGTAACCGGGCGGCGTGATCACCGTGAGCCGGAAGCCAAGCAGGGCTGCGGCTTCGATGAGGGAGGTGGCGACGTTGTTGCCGTCGCCGATATACACGACGCGCTGGTTGCCGAGCGGGCCGGACGCCTCCTCGAGGGTCATGAGGTCGGCCAGGATCTGACAGGGATGCGAGCGATCGGTGAGGCCGTTGATGACCGGTATCTCGGCGGCGGCAGCGAGCTCGACGAGGTCTGCGTGGCTGCGCATGCGGGCGACGATCCCGTCCACATACCGATCGAGAACACGGGCCGCGTCGTGGACGGTTTCTCGCCGGCCGAACTGGACGTCCTGCTCGCCGAGGGTGGTGGTCGTCCCACCCAGCCTGGCGATCCCCACCTCGAACGACACCCGCGTCCGGTTCGACGGTTTCTGGAAGAGCATGGCGATGTGGCGCCCCGCCAACGGGCGCTCTGCCCACCGGCCGGCCTTGATGGCATGGGCGAGCGCCAGCACCGAGCGCAGCTCGGCCGGATCCAGATCCGCGACGTCCAGGAAGTCCCTTCCCCTGAGACTTGCCACTGCAGGGATCATGATGCCCCGACGGATCGTCGTTGCGTCTATAAGCGGGGTTTGGTCAGCTCGCCGGAGACGATCGGCGAGACCGTGAGGTCCCGGGCCGAGTCGAACTCAGGCAGCCTCGAGCGCAGCCCGGCATCGTCTCTCAGGCGCAGGATCAGGTCCCGGCAGGCCTCGGGCTCGAGCCCGAATTGGGCCGGCTTGAAGCCGAACTGAGGCTCGTTGCGGAGCCGGATCGTGAGGCGGTCGGTCACGCGGACCTTCGGCCACGAGTCGGGCTCCGAGAGCGTGATCGACTCCATGACGTCCCAAAGCGCCCGCATCTCGTGCCGGCCCTGGACGACCACGATTCGATCGCGGAAGAAGGCGAGCTTGCTCGCCGGCCAGCTGTGGGCCTGGACTGCGGCCCAGATCGCGACCGCCGACGCCCCGATCGCGCCCGCGCTGAGGGCGATGCCGGCAACCCAACCCTCGGCCTCCGGGAGGCGCAAGGCGGTCACGGTCAGGCCGGCGAAGACAAGCGCGCAGACAACGCTCACAGCGCCCAGCGTGACGATCGAACGCCGCGACCGAACGTAGATCACCGAACAACCCCCACTGAGAGATAGTGTATGTCCGCGGGGGGCGCCTGACCACCCGGGCGAGGAGGTAGGGATGGACGTTATCGCCGAGCGAGCCGACATCGACGCGACGGTCTCGGGCAAGACGATCTGCACGATCTTCGCCGATGCGGAAAAGCAGTGGGGCGACCGGCCCGCCTTGCGCTGGAAGCAAAACGGCGATTGGCAAATGCTCACGTGGATCGGCTATCGCCAGCAGGTCGCGGCCGTAACGCTGGCGCTGCGGGAACTCGGCTTCGGCGCCGGCCAGTTCGGCCTGATCATGGCGCGCAACGTCCCCGAGCACGTCATCGCCGACCTCGGGATCGTGCATGCGGGCGGAGCCGCCATCAGCGTCTACAACACGCTTGCGCCTGAGCAGATCGAGTACGTCGCCAATCATTCCCAGGCGACGGTGGCATTCGTCCAGGATGCGGCGTTCCTCGCCAAGTTCCTGGAGATCCGGCCGTCGGTGCCGAGCCTTCGCCACATCGTGCTGATTCGTGGCGAGCCGCCGGAGGGAGTCACATCATGGGATTCGCTCGTCGCCAAAGGGGCCGCCGCGTATGCACGCGATCCGGTTCTGTTCGAGAAGTCATGGCGCGCGGTCGGGCCCGAGGACACGGTGAGCTTGATCTACACATCCGGCACCACTGGGCCTCCCAAAGGCGTCATGTACTCGCACAACAACATCGTCTGGACGTTGGAGTCAGCTCGGCGGATCCTCGAGCTGAACAACGAAACACTCCTGAGCTACCTGCCGCTGGCGCACGTGTCGGAACGCTTCACGTCGCAGTGGGGCAGCATCTACAACGGACACGAGGTCTACCTGTGCCCTGATCCCGCCGAGCTGCTGCCGTACCTGCTGGAAGCAAGGCCGACGGCTTTCGTCGGCGTGCCGAGGGTCTGGGAGAAGCTCATGGCGGGCATCAACGCGGGCCTGGGCGCGGAACCGGATGAGACCAAAAGACAGATGGCACAAGGAGCGCTCGCCGCTTCGATGCAGGCTTACCGATTGAAGCGGGACGGACAACCGGTACCGGCAGAGCTCGCGGCAGTGGTCGAGCGGGCGCAGCCGCTCTTCGCCTTGCTCCGCTCCAAAGTCGGACTGGACCGCGTTCACCTCGCCGTCACCAGCACTGCTCCATGCCGTCCCGAGGTGCACGAGTTCTGGGCGGCGCTTGGAATGCCTCTATACGAGGTCTGGGGGATGAGCGAGCTCACAGGCCCCGCGACTGCCGTGCCGTTCGGAGACCATAAGGCCCCTTCGATCGGGGTGGCCCTTCCGGGTGTCGAGGTGCGCCTGGGCGACGACGGCGAGCTGCTCGTGCGCGGCGGCAACGTGATGGTGGGCTACTACCACGACCCGGAAAAGACCGCGGACGCGATCGATGACGAGGGGTGGGTGCATTCCGGCGACATCGCGGTGCTCGGGGCCGACGGCCATTACCGGATCGTCGATCGCAAAAAGGAGCTGATCATCACATCGGCGGGCAAGAACATCTCGCCCGCGAACCTGGAGTCGCTCGCTAAGTCCAGCCCGATCATCGGCCAGGCGGTGGCGATCGGCGACGGTCGCAAGTTCATCTCGGTATTGGTGGTGCTCGATCCCCAGGTGGCGCCGCTGTGGGCGAAGGGGCACGGGATCGATGCGACCACTTCCCTGGCGGAGCTCGCCGATCATCCCGCGACTGTCGGCGAGATTCGGCGAGCGCTCACGGTCGCGAACACCCATCTTTCGCGTGTCGAGCAGTTCAAGCGGTTCACGATCCTGCCCACGGAATGGTCGCCCGAGTCCGAGGAGCTCACGCCGACGATGAAGCTCAAGCGCCGCGTGATCGAGTCGAAATACCGGCCGCAGATCGACGCCATGTACGCGAACCCCGCGGGCGGCAATGCGGTCGACCCCGACTACGACGCACACGGCAAGCCGGAGGAATGAGCGCCGGCCGTCCTTAACAACCGGGGTTGGCGCGCCCGTCGTCGCCGCGGAGAATCCACATCCGACCCTGTCATGCAAGCCCGGGAGGAACGTGGATGAAAGAGAAGGCGCCCGTCGTCAAGCAGCTCTACCGGCTCAGCATCGAGCCTCGCGTCGTCGAGCAGCTGGCCAAGCTCGCGGAGCGGCTGCGCGAGCCACGCAGCCGGCTGGCCAGCCGGCTTTTCACAGAAGCCGTCATGGGTGCGAAGTTGCCCAGACGCTAGGCCAGGCTTTCGGCGGACAATGCCGCCGGGTGGAGACCGATGGGCGGTGGCATCACGGCCAGACGCTGGCCGCCGGACAGGTGGCCGAGTTCAAGGTGTGGGCGGAGCTGGTGCGGCAGTCGATGGGCGGGCTGCATGTATTCCTGCCACTGCGGGATTTAGGCATCGATGGTGTCGTGCACCGGGTCGTGGACGGCACATATGCGGCGATCCAGGTCAAGGCCCGGACGGAGCTGACGCCGGCGGGACAAGTCCATCTGACCGTAACCGCAACCAGCCTGCGCAACGAGGATGCGCTGGTGGTCGGCGTGCTGGTCGATGGAGAGCAGCTGGGCCCCATCGCGTTGGTCGTGCCCGAATTGAAGTTTCGCGAGCTGGCCGCTCACGATGTGGTCGACGGGCGCGAATACCTGACTGCCGCTTTCGAGCTCCACGAGGGCGGGAGGTCGCGGTGGGCTCCGTTCCTGGTTCCGATCGGGCGGCTGGCGGAGCGCTTTGGTGGCAGCGTGGAGCTGTTGCCGGAGCCGGCTCCAGGTGACGTCATCTCGCTGGATCGAGGTCGCGAGGGATTCCTTGGTGAGTCCGAGGTCATCCGCCGGCTTGCGGAGGCGGACTCGCTCAACCTGTTCCGGCCATTTCCAGACCTCGAGACAGTGGAGGTGCTTGCGCTGCACGTGAAGACGCGGCGGTTCCTCGGCATGCAGGTGAAGACGGCGGGCTGGGATCGGGAACATGCCGAGAATCGCGTCTACTTCCGGCGCTCCAGCTTTCGTGCTGCCCCCAACACCTACGTATGCGTGTTGAGCTGGAATCGCGGTGAGGGCCGGTTCGAGGATGGATGCTTGCTCATACCAAGCGCAGACGTCGCCGGCATTGCTCGTGTCGAACGGGAGTGGCTCGTACTCGAGCTCCAGCCGGGCAGCGCTCACCACCGGCGGCTCGAGGGTTACCGAACGACGCTCGCGTTGTTGGGCCCCGCGGTCGAGACGATGCTCGAGTCGGGCGCTTGATCGCTAGCGGTACGGTCGGGTCAGTTTCTCGAGCTCGTCGAGCCTGGCGAGTGCCTGCTCGCGTCCGTCAGCCGGAACGTACCAGATGCAGCGGTCGACGCCCGCGTTTTGCATCTTTTCGATGTCGTCGCTGGTGGCAGCCGGATATACGGTGAGCGGGATGTCACCGCGGCCGGCCGCCGTCGCAAGCTCACGCAGCTCAGCGAGGCGGCTGAGGACGTCGCCGCGATTCGGCATCCACCCGTCGGCATAGGCCACGACTCGCTTCGGGGCGTTGGGTCCGCTGCCGCCCAGGATGATGGGCGGGTGCGGCTTCTGGACCGGCTTGGGCCAGCACCACATGGGTCCGAAATCCACCATCTCGCCGTGATACTCGGAGGCATCCTGGGTCCAGATGGCTTTCATCGCCTCGACCCGCTCGCGCAACAATTTCCAGCGCGGGGAGAAGTCGGTCCCGTGGTCGGCCATCTCCTCCTTGTTCCAGCCACCGCCGATGCCGAATAGAAAGCGGCCATCGGAAAGGTGGTCGAGGCTCGCCACCTGCTTGGCGGTGTGGATCGGGTCTCTCTCGATGACCAGACATATGCCGGTGCCGACTTTGAGCTTTTTCGTCGCCACCGCGGCGGCCGTGAGGGCGACAAAAGGGTCCAGCGTGTGCCAGTAGTGCTTGGGGAGCTCTGCGCCACCGGGCCATGGGGTTTCCCGGCTCGCGGGGATGTGCGAGTGTTCGGCCACCCACAACGATTCGAAACCCGCCTGCTCAACCGCGGGGCCGAGCTCCGTCATCGAGATGGCGTAGTCGGTGGGAAAGATGGCGATACCGAACTTCACGAGCTAATCGTGACGGGTATGGGGTCTACGATGCATGGAAAACGCCGAGGGGAGGTGCCGACAATGCCCGCAGCCAAAGCACCCATGCAAGCCTTGCGGAAGGCTGCGCTGCGTTATCCGGGAGCCGAAGAAGGGGTTGCATGCGAAGGCACCCCGATTGAGAGCCGAACCGTCAAGGCGCGGAACAAGGCATTCCTGTTCCTGACGACTGGCCATGCGCGGCTCAAGCTGCGCGAGTCGCTGCCGGAAGCCACCAAGCTGGCGCAGAAGAGGCCCGATCAGTTTCAGGTGGGCTCGGGAGGATGGGTCAAGGCGAGTCTCAACGCCGATGGGTCGACCCCGATCGAAGTGCTCGAGCGGTGGATCGGCGAAAGCTACCGGCTCATGGGGGGGACGCCGCTCCCGGCTGGAGGCAAGACCAAGAAGCCGACCTGATTCCACGCGTTTGGATCTAAACGCGTCTCTCGCAGCGCGGTATTCGGCTCGTCTGCCGTCAGCGGTGTCAAATAGGAACTAGATCGTCCCCACCCGGCGGGCTCGCTTTCGCGAGCCGGCCGACCTCCCCGCGTGGCGGGGAGGCGACATCGACGAAGGCAGGCCCCGCGTGCACGGGGGCCCATAGCAGCGTGTCGCACTTGGCAACCTGATCGTCCCCACCCGGCGGGCTCGCTTCGCGAGCCGGCCGACCTCCCCACTGCGTGGGGAGGCGAGATCAACGAGGTCGTCAGCGTTCCGCACTTGGCAACTTGATCGTCCCCACCCGGCGGGCTCGCTTCGCGAGCCGGCCGACCTCCCCACTACGTGGGGAGGGACGATCAACTAGTTCGTCAGTTTCGATTGCAGGCGCGCGATCGTCGACGAAGGCAGGCCCGCCGCTTCGAGGTAGCCCTCGACCCCGCCCCACTTTTGGTTGACGTGGTCCAGCGTGCTCAACATCCATTCTGGTGGGCAGCGCAGCTCGTCACGCATTGCCTGCAGCCGCTCGGGCGTGACTTTCGACAGCCACTCTTCGTAGCGGCCGGCCAGCTGGAGGTCGGTCTCGGCGTAGTCGGCCCCGATCGCCTCGGGCCCCACGCCGGCGATTGACAAGATCATCGCCGCGACCAGGCCGGTGCGATCTTTGCCGGCGAAACAGTGGAACAGCACCGGGCCCTCGGCCGCAGCGATGGCATCGAATATCGCGCCCATGCCTCGGTGCCGGTGTTCGAGCATCAGGACATAGCGCTCGGGCATCGTCGGCGCTTGGTTGAGGATCGGTGCAGTCGCGTCGTCGATGAGCGGCAGATGCCGGTATGCAGGCGATCTGCTCCCATCCCCTCTCCTCTGCGGCAAGAGGGGGGTGCTGCTCTGGAACTCGGAGAACGGGGGGCCAGGTGAGCCCTTGACCTCTGCCTCGCTGCGAAGGTCGATCACAGTGGTCACCCCGTAATCGATCATCGCCTGCCGTCCCTCTGGGGTCAGGCTGGCGACATTGTCGGAGCGGATCATGACGCCCCTGCGGGTGAGTCCATGACCGGTGGGCAGGCCGCCCAGGTCGCGGGTGTTCCGGCAGTCAGGCCAGTCCAGCCGGCGAGACGCTCGTGGCTGCTCCACGTCCCCACCCCCCGGCTGCGCCGGGGACCTCCCCACGAGTGGGGAGGCGACTACCTCTTGGTGTACTGGGGTGCTTTCCGCGCCCTCTTCAGTCCGTATTTCTTGCGCTCCTTCATGCGCGCGTCACGCGTCAGAAGGCCCGCCTTCTTGAGCGCAGGACGGAAGTCGGGGTCGAACTTGATGAGTGCGCGCGCGATGCCGTGCGAGATCGCGCCGGCCTGGCCGCTCGTGCCGCCGCCAATCACCTTGACGCTGATGTCGAACTTGCGCTGCGTGCTCGTGACACGCAGAGGAGCCAGGGCCGCCATCTCGAGAACACGGCGGCCGAGATAGGCCAGCGGATCCTTGTCGTTGACCGTGACCCGGCCCTCGCCGGGCTGAATCCGAACGCGGGCGATCGCGTTCTTGCGCCGGCCGGTGCCTCGGTTGAACGTCTCAGCCAATCTTGATGTCCCCTCTCTCATCGAAAGTGATGACCTTCGGTTTCTGCGCGACTTGACCGTGGTCGGGTCCGGCGTAGACACGAAGTCGCTTCAGCATGTCGGCGCCCAGGGTGTTGTGCTGCAGCATTCCACGAACCGCGTTCGTGATTGGAAACGTCGGGTCGAGCTCCTGCGCCTTGCCGAGCGTCCGCGTCCGAAGTCCACCCGGGTACCCCGTATACCGGGTGTACTCCTTGCCCAGGAGCTTGGCGCCGCTGACCTTGACCTTGGAAGCGTTGATCACGACCACGTGGTCGCCGGTGTTCAGGTGCGGCGTGAAGGTGGGCTTGTGCTTGCCACGCAGGATCTTGGCCACGCTGCTCGCCAGGCGGCCCAAAACCTGATCCGTGGCATCGACCACAAACCAATCGCCCTTCAAATCCGCGGCTTTCGCCGTCCACGTTTTTTGCTTACTCAATTCAGATTGCTCAGTAAATCACTTCCATCAAGGTCAGGCCCCCCGCGGGAGCCGTTTTGGGCGCCAGGCGCCGATCTCGTGCCCTCAGCACCTCGCCCACCCACTCCGGACGCTGCCGGCCTCGGCCCACCTCCGCCAGCGCACCCGCGATGCTGCGTGCCAGGCCTCGCAAGAACCCTTCGGCCACCAGTTCCAGCTCGACGAAATCGCCTCGTCGGACCACCTTCGCGGAGCGCATGTCTCGCACCCTTGCGTCGGCCGGCTCCGAGGCGGAGCAGTAACTGGTCCAGTCGTGCCGGCCCACCAGCGGCTGCGCCGCCCGCGACATCGCGGCGACGTCGAGCCGGGTGCCCACATGCCAGCATCGGCCCCACTCCAGCGCCGGCCTGGCCGGGCGGTCGAGGTAGCGGTAGCGGTACCGGCGCCAGCGCGCCAAGTAACGTGCGTGGAAGTCGTCCGGCACGACCTCGGCGCTGAGCGCGGCCACGTCCTCCGGCAGCCGGGCGTTCAGGGCCGCCACCAGTCGCGGTGGCATGATGCGCCCTTCGAACCGGAAGTTCACCACCTGGCCCTCGGCGTGGGCGCCGGCGTCCGTGCGTCCCGCCGCATACACCGTGTGCTCCTTGCCTGTCAGCTCGCGCAGCGCCCGTTTCAGCTCCGCCTCCACGGTTCGCCCGCGCGCTTGCTGCTGCCAGCCCGCAAACCCGCTTCCGTCGTACTCGAGCACGACCTTGATATTCAATTTTTAACTTCCGCGTGTTGGGGAGATCCACCTCCCCATCCGCCGGCTTCGCCGGCGACTTCCCCACGAGTGGGGAAGTAACTACTTCTAATCAACTAACTCGATGATCACCATCGGCGCCGCGTCACCCAGGCGCGGCCCTTTGTGGATGATGCGCGTGTATCCACCCGGCCGTTCCGCCAGCCGCGGCAGCAGGTTGGAGAACAG
>DASWGF010000237.1:0-10439 GCA_036393875.1 Candidatus Dormiibacterota bacterium | reverse complement strand
GCTTACGTGCTCGTCGTCATGACGGACGGCCTCGGAGGAGCGGCCGGCTGGGAGCTGATCGCCGGCATGTCAGCGGCGGTCTGGCAGATCGAGTCTTCCAGACCAGCATGAGGGGCCTCTACTCGTAACGCAGTGCCTCGGCCGGGGCGACCCTCGAAGCGGATCGCGCCGGCAGATACGTGGTGACGAGCGTCGCCAGGTAGGCGCCGACGAGGATGAGCGTGACCTGCACAACCGGCACGTTGAAGATGACGGTGCCGAAGTTCTTGTCGATGACGAAGAACCTGTACGACTGCCACACACCCACGAGCGCTCCGATGATGAGGCCGAGGATCGCGATCAGGCTCGACTCCATCAGGAACGATCGCTGCACGAGCGAGCGCCGGTAGCCAAGGGCGCGCAGCATGCCGATCTGCTGCCATCGCTCCACCACTGCACGTGTGCTGATCACGCCGAGGCCGGCGATGCCGACGATGAGCCCAAGCGCGAGGAATCCGGTGACCAGGTTGAGCAGGGTGAGGATGCCGCTCAGCTGCTGTGCGAGCTGGTCGGCGACGATCACGGGCTCGAGCTGGTCCTTCACCAGCATGCGACCGAGATCGAGTCGCGCCGTGCTCACGTCCACCCCCGGCTTGACCGCGAAGTAGTAGCCGGTGGGTGTGAGCGGCCGGAGGCCGGTCGGCAAACTCGAGCCCGGCTGCCCGCCTGCGGGCGCGGTCGTGGCGGAGGTCGACGCGAACAGACCGCTTCCCATCGCCGTCCCGGTCGACACATAAACACCGCCCCACAGGGCGTTGGACCTCATGAACCCGATCACGGTCAGCGTCCACGTACTGCTGCCGTTCTGGCGGAATGCCGGCGCGCGCACCTGGAAGGGCTGGAAGGTCGAGTCGGTCGGCTTGATCCCCACGATGTCGGCCGGGGCGCCCGTCCTGGCGTCGAGACTCGAAGCGTTGATGACTGCGTAGCCGGAGTGGTCGCGGACGGCGTCCCAAACGGCGCGGTCGGACGAATAGCCGGCCGCACGCAGTTGCAGCGAATACCCGGTCGCTGACAGATAGCCATCGTCGACGACGTGCAGCGCGTAGCCGCTGTCTTTTTGCGCCTTGAAGACGGAGCCGTCCGCCTTGATCTGCTGCAGCTGGACCCCGACCGACTGGTTCTCCCAGCCCACACCCTTGAGCTCGGCGGCAACGTTGGGGTTCGCCTGGACCAGGGTGGCAACGTCGGGCGGGAAGGTCGTCTTGTCCGTCTGGTTGAAGTTGTTGTCGGGAGTGCCGGCCGCGATCTGCCACCCGCCGGACACCGCGTCGACCTGCGCGAAGTTCTGGACCAGGACGTCCTTGAAGACGGACATATACACGATGATGAAAGTGACGATCGCGAACATCGCCACCGCCATCCCCGTGCGGAACTTGGTCGACATCGGATAGGACATGCTGGTGCGGGTGACCGCGGCGAGGCCGCTGATGCGGCCGGTGAGGAACATGACGGCTCCGATCAAAAGGTCGCTGTTGTACATCACTAGCCAGATGGCGCCGAGCAGGGTCATCAGCGCCGAGAGGATGAACACCTCGGGTCCACCCAACAGCTGCTTGGTCTGCAGCTGGTCTTCGAGGTGGAGGATCGCCTCCACCCGGCCGAACGGGCGGCCCCAGTACATGAGCAGGCCCAGCGCGGCCAGGGTGAATCCGGCGCGCGCGGCCGCCAGCGCCCGAACGCGGGCGAGGGCGAGGACCCAACGGACGAGCAGGCCGGCGCCGATGATGACGAGCGAAACGCCCGCCGAATACCAGACCTCGCCGTGGGCTAGCGGCGCGTTGTCCCCGAGAGTGAGCGCGACCAGGGCGGCGCCAAGGAGGATGGTCAGCGGGCCGCGCCGGAACAGCGCCCACCAGAACGACCGGATCGCGCCGAGCGTACCGAGTGAGATGCGGCCGAGGAACACCAGCGGGTGGCCGCGCACAAGCTGCTTGATCGCGGCCCAGGCGACCTTGAACGGCGTGACGAACATGGTGCGCATGCCGGCATCGCGCTGCTCGCTTTCGTCGAGGTCGCGGATCGCGGCCACGATGTTGAGGCGGCTCACCCTGTAGGCGGAGAACGCGACGACGATGAACGTGAGCAGGATGCCAAGGCAAACTGAGATCACGAGACTTGTCCACTCGAAGTGGAACTGCAGGGTGATGCCTTTGTAGAAGCCGCTGAAGATGCTCGAGAGGACGCGGATCATCAGCGCGGCGACGCCTACGCCGAGGACTACGCCGACCACGCTCGCCGCCAGCGTGTAAGCGGTCCCTTCGAACAGGAACATCTGGGTCAGGTGCCGGCGCTTGAGGCCGACCGCTCGGCTCATGCCCATCTCTGCGCGCCGCTCGGCGGCGAGCATCACGAAGATGAGGAAGATCAGCAGCACGCCGACGGCGATCGAGAAGAAGCTGACGCCAAGCAGCGCCGCCGTGATGAACAGGCCGCCTGTCTGGGCGAAGGTGACCGCGTCCGCCTTGTATGCGGAGTAGTTGTAGAGGTCGAGACGGCCGGCGATGTCCTTGTAGCCGGCCAGCTCCTTCGGGTCGAGAACTGCGATCGCCTGGCCCAGCTGCGTCTGCAGGTCGGGGCTGCTGATGGCGGCCTTGAACTTGGGCGTCAGCTCCGGACGCTGAACCTCGGCGAACAGCTCTGTGATCGCCGTCCGCACGGGATCGCCTTCGGGCAGCGTGAATGCGAGCAGCGTGAGCGGGCCCTGGATCTCCGGCCGGCCCAGGAGCGCTTTCAGCTCGGCCGCGGCCGTGCTGTCGACCTGCAGGACTCCGACGAGCAGGATGAGGTTGTCCTGCGCCGTCTGTGCGGCCTGCGGACCGCCGGACGCGGCCGCCGAGGCGGCCACCGCGTTGCCCATGATGCGATCGACGAACCTGTTGCCGGCGAGCGCCTTGAACTCGTCCGTGACCGCCGGCTGGTTCAGCTCGAAGAGGAGCTGCTGGCTCAGGTCCTTGGCGGGGTCGAGGAAGTTCGCCTGGTCGTGGATCTTCTTGACCTGGGCCTTGATCGCCGGCGTGCTCACATAGGCCCACAGGGTGGCGGCCGCCTCTGGGTCGGTGAACTCGACTCGAAAATGCTTCGTGACCTCGTCGCCCGTGGCGCCGCCGGGACCGAGGTCGTCGAAACCGCCGTTGCCGCGATTGTGGACGAAGATGAGGTTGTAGCCGCTGGGGCGCTGCGTGACCGTGCGCATGGCGTCGAGCGGCATCAGCACCGAGTTGACGATGGGGCCGTGGTTGGCGATGCTCGGGTTGACTTCCGTATCGAGGATGTCGTGCACGGTGACCTGCGTGAGGTGCCCATCGACATATAGCTGCAGGCTGTCGCCGGCGCGAGCGCCCAGCGTGTCGCCCAGCTGGTCGCCGATGTACACCTGATTGAGGGCGAGCGCAGCCACGTCGACGTTCTGTCCAGACCTGGTGCGCAGGGTTCCCCACACGCTCCCGAAGTCGGCCGGCACGCCGAAGACCGCCACATTTCCAGATGACGACTCACTCGTGGTGGTGTCGATCATCGAGCCGGAGGCCGCGATCACCCCCACCGCGGCGGCCACGTTGGGATCCTTCTTGCTGCGCGCGATGACGTCGGCTGCCTGAGCGTCGCTGAAGAATTCGGTGTCGGCGGTCGACGCGCCCTGCACGTACTGGACGGCCGGGTGACGCGTGAAGGCTTCGTCGATGCCGCCGATCTGCCGCAGCTGAATCGCCTGCAGCGAATAGCTCAGCGTGTCGCCGACCGAAAGCGACGCGGTGATGATCAGCGTCGCCAGCATGAGCCCGAAGAGGATCAGGACCGTCTGCGCTCGTCGCCGCGGGATGTTGCGCAGCGCCATTTTCAAGAGGACGCGGTTGACCGCCGCGAACAAAAGCAGGGCGACCAGCACCACCGCCACCGCCGCCGCCATCGAGCCGGCGAGCGTGATCGGGGGGATCCCGAAGAAAGAGGTCAATTCGCCGCGTCGCTCGTAACGACGGGCTTGGAGTCGGAGACGATCTGGCCGTCGCGCATGCGAATCAAGCGCTGCGCGAGGGCGCCGACCTCTTCGGCGTGCGTGACCCACACGAAGGTTTGGGCGTTCTGGCGGTTGAGCTGGACCATGAGGTCCATGATCCCGGCACTGGTCTCGGTGTCGAGGGCGCCGGTGGGCTCGTCGGCCCAGACGATGGCGGGCTTGGTCGACAGCGCCCGCGCGATCGTGAAGCGCTGGCGCTGCCCGCCACTCATCTCCGCCGGCCGGTGGCGCGCCCATTCGCCGACCCCCACCATCTCGATCGCTTCCTGTGCCCGCTTGCGCGCCTCTGAGGGCTTGACTCCGCCGACCAGCATCGGCAGCTCGACGTTCTCGATTCCAGTCAGCACCGGCAGCAGGTTGTACGTCTGGAACACGAAACCCATCTCGCGTGCGCGGAAGTCGGTGCGCTGGTTGTCCGTGAGGTCCTTCAGGTCGCGACCGGCGATTTTGATCGTGCCCTCGTCGATGACGTCGAGGCCGCTCAGGCAGTTGAGGAGCGTGGTCTTGCCGCAGCCGCTTGGGCCCATGATGGCGACCACTTCGCCGCGACCCACCACGAGGTCGAGACCGCGCAGCGCTTCGATCTTGTGTTTACCGGCGTCGTAACGCTTCCAGACGCCCTTGGCATCGATGATGGTGTCAACCAATTCCATAACCTCGTGAGCTTGATCGGGCGTTGTGTCGAATCTATGTCAGTTCGTGCAACTCTGGCCGAAACCTGTAGCCGACGCCCCACACCGTTTCGATGCAATCGCCAATCTCGCCCAGCTTGCGGCGTAGACGCACGATCTGGGTGTCGACCGCCCGATCGAGCCCGTCAAAATCCGCACCCCACAAACGCTCGAGGAGGAATTCGCGCGAGAAAGTGCGGCCGGGATGCTGCAGCAGCAGCTCGAGCAGGTCCATCTCGCGCCGGCTGAGGTCGAGCGCGGAGCCGGAGAGCGTGGCGCGGTGACCCACAGGGTCGAGGACGAGCGGGCCGAATGCGATCGGCTGCGAGCTGTCGGAGCTGACCGCGGCGCTGTCGAGGGCCACGCGCCGGAGCAGCGAAGCCACGCGGGCAGAGAGCTCGACAATCGAGAACGGCTTGCCGAGGTAGTCGTCGGCCCCCACCTGCAGCCCGGTCACCCGGTCGGCCACGTCGCCGCGCGCGGTGAGCATGAGAATCGGCATCAGGTGCTTGCGCCGCAGCTCGCGGCAGACGGCGAGGCCGTCGAGGCCGGGGAGCATCCAGTCGAGGATCACGAGGTCCGGGCGGGCGCGGTCCGCGGCTGCGAGCGCCTGCCTGCCGTCGAAGGCCTGCTGGACTCGGTGTCCCTCCTTTTCCAGGTGGGACCGGACCAGGTCGGAGAGGGCAACCTCGTCTTCGACTATCAGGACCGTCGCCATTTGCTAGTTCGGTTCGGCCCGGCGCAGGCTGATCCAGAACGTGCTGCCGAGGCCGGGCTGGGAGCTTGCGGAAAGGCTGCCTCCCATCGCGTCCACCAGCTCGCGTGCGATCGACAGTCCCAGCCCAAAGCCGCCGGTGTTGCGCGTGCGCGAGCTGTCAGCGCGGTAAAAGCGCTCGAAGATGTGCTCGAGGTCGTCGGCTGACATTCCGACTCCAGTGTCGGCGACGGCGATCTGTACGTGGTCGGCGCTACTCGTCAGGCGGATCGAGACGACGCCACCCTCCGGCGTGTAGTTGATCGCGTTTCGCACAAGGTTGGTGAGCACCTGTGCGAGCCGGTCTTGATCGCCGATCGCCCAGATGCCGGCGGGCAGGTCGTCCAGCTTCACGGTGACCTGCCGTTCGTTGCGCGCCAGTGGCGCCAGCGCCTGGACCACCTGCTCGACGATGGGGCCCGCGTCGACCGGGCGGTTGGCGACCTTCAGCTCTTGTGAGTCGGCCCTGGCCAGCATCAGCAAGTCTTCGATGAGGTCCGACAGCCGGCGCGTCTCAGCCGCGGTCACCCGGAGCCGCCGTTCCGTCTCCTTCGGATCGGGGCGATCCCCTTCGGGCAGAAGGAGCGAGTCGACGTGGGCCTGGATGCTGGCGATCGGGGTCCGGAGCTCATGGGACACGTTCATGATCAGCTCGCGGCGGCTTCGATCCGCTTGCTCGGCCCGGAGCCGCGACTCCCACGCCTGGCGCTGCTCTTCGCTCACCCCGAGCATGTCGGCCGCAAAGCGTCCCCATGTCCGGCCCACCGCATTCAGCGCGTGGAACGAGATCGCCAAGGCGGCGACGGCGAGTGCGCCCGGCGCGATCAAGTTTCCGATCGCCTCCACGCTCGGGCCCTCGAACACGATGCGCCCAATCGGAAAGATGATGCCGGCAAGCGACGGGCCCAACATGGCCACGGACAGCAAGGTGGCGAAGATTCCGAAAGGCAGCTTGATCAGCAGGTAGACCATCGACCTCCACGTCGTCGGCTGGCGCAGGTGGCGGACGAGCATCCGCCACGGTGAGACCAGGTCCGTGTTGGGCAGCGAGTGCGGCGGCACGTCGACCCCCAACAGCACGATCACCAGCTCTCGCTCGAGCAACGCAAATCCCCAAGCTGCGACAAGGGTCGCCAGGAGAAACAGGAGGCCGACCAGGATGATCCCTGTGAACGCACCGGTGATCGCCCCGCCGACCAGGACCAGGAAATACGTGAGGCCGAGCGGGAACGCCGTCAACAGGTAGAGCGCGTTCAGATAGGACCGCGGCTCGATGATGACGTGCAGAAATCGTCCGATCCGCTCGGAAGTTGGCGATACCGGGCTCGAGTTCGGTACAGGGGCGGTGCTCTCCAAGGCTCTGGTCGAGACGGTACCCGACAGGTGTGTCAAAAAGGTGTCCGCGCCGGCGGCTTGCTGACTCCTTTCCGCAACGCTGAGAAGGCGGACGCGACGCGTGCCGCCACGCGCGCGTTGTTGACCACCAGGTCGACGTTCAGGTCAAGGGATCGCCCGCGGGAGAGCTCGGCGATGCGGGCCAGCAACCGCGGGGTGAGTTCGGGGCCGCTCACGTCGGCGAGCTCGCGAACCGCGCGGTCCACGAGCTCCTCGGCGCCCTCCAGCTCGGCGGGAGGCGGTATCGCCACGACCACGCCGCGGCTTCCGGTCGCCCACGACGCCTGGAGCATCCGCGCCGTCTCATCGGGCGTGTCGACCCGCGAGCTGACCGGACTTCCGCCGCGCCTGGAGTAGAACGCGGGAAATTCGTCGCATTCGTATCCGAGCACGGGGACCGCGAGGCTTTCCAGCCGTTCGAGGGTGAGCCTGATATCAAGGATGATCTTGGCGCCGGCGCAGAAGACCGCGACAGGCGTTCGGCTCAGCTCGATGAGGTCCGACGATTCATCCTCGGGATGGCCACGGTGCACGCCTCCGATGCCGCCGGTCGCGAAGAATCGGATCCCCGCCATGACGGCCGCGCGCATCGTTGCCGCCACCGTGGTGGCGCCCACGTCCCCGCGTACGAGCGCCCAGCCGAGGTCGCGGGAGCTTACCTTGACCGCACCCTTGGCGATGCGCTCCAGGTCGGCATCGGTCAAGCCGACGTGCACGCGACCGTCGAGCACAGCCACCGTGGCGGGAATCGCGCCCTCCTCGCGAATGGCCGCCTCGCTTGCCCGCGCCGCGCGCAAATTATGGGGAGGAGGCAGGCCCTGGCCGACGATCGAGGTCTCCAGCGCAACCACCGGAAAGCCATGAGCCAACGCGTCGGCGACCTCGTTGGAGACACGGAGCACCTCGCTCACGGGATGGCTTCCGGGCGCGCGCCGACGTGAGTGACCGCACCCGCCGCCACCCCCACCGCATACCGGGCCGCCTCGATGGGGTTGGCGCCGCGCAGGTATGAGGAGCAGAACGCGGCGGCGAGGGCATCTCCCGCCCCGGTGGCGTCGACCTCGTCGACCGGCGGTGACGGAATGAACTCTCCGAGCACCGTGCACCCGGACGAGCCGAGCTTGACGACGGGGATCGCCGCCAACCGCTCCAGCCGGATGCCGAGCGCCTCAGCTTCTGTCCGCGTCGCGAACAGCAGGTCCGGCGCGAGGTCCTTCAGGACGTGGGCCATGCGGGCTGGCCCGTACTCATGGATTCCAGCTGCGGACGAAAGGTCGATCGCGAGAAGGCCGCCCCCACGACGCACCAAGGAGATGGCAGCTCGCGCCGCTTCGGCCAGCGGTTCCTCGAACAGCGAATAGGCGGGCACGTGGATCAGCTTGACGCCCTCGAACCACGCCTCTCGCAGGTCATCCGGGCGCAGGCCGATGGTGGCGCCGCGCTGGGTGGCCATCGTCCTCGCCCCATTCGGACCGACCAGGACGGCGATCACCCCCGTCGGCTGTGACGCCCAGATCGCGTGCACGTCGACGCCCAGGTTCTCCAGCTCCGCGACCAGCAGGTGTCCGCCGTCGTCGTCTCCGACCCTGGTGACCAGCCGGGCGGGCTCGCCGAGCTTGGCCGCCCAAGCGCAGAAGTTGGCTGCCTGGCCGCCGCCGCCCATCGTGATGCTCGCGGGGTTGTCGTCGTCCGCCCGGAGCTGCCCCTCGGTGACGATCGTGATGTCGAGGACCAGGTCGCCGATCGAGAGCATCATCAGGGCACGAGAATAGCGATAGCCCCAACAGGAGGACATGATGCCGAAGGAGATTCGCCGAGAAGAGGTCCGCAGGCTGGTCGCGGCCGGCGCACAGCTCGTGGAGGTGCTGCCGAGCCCCGAATACGAGGAGGACCATCTTCCCGGGGCGATCCACCTGCCACTCAGGAGGCTCGACACCGAGGCTCGCACCGTGCTCGACGCCAACCGCCCCGTGATCGTGTACTGCTGGGACACAACTTGAGACATGTCGCCCAGGGCCGCGTGGCGGCTCGAGTCACTCGGGTTTGGCGATGTCTCCGACTACGTCGACGGCAAGGTCGACTGGATGGCCGCCGGCCTGCCGACCGAGGGTACGAACGCCCAGCATCCCCGTGCGGGTGATGTCGCGCGCAAGGACGTTCCCACCTGCGGGCTGACGGAGAAGCTCGGTGACGTGCTGGCGCGGGCGCAAGCCCAGGGCTGGGACGCCGCCGTCGTCGTCAACGAGGAGCGCGTGGTTTTTGGATTGCTACGGAGCAAGGAGCTGGGGGGCGATCCGCAACAGCTGATCGAGAAGGCGATGCGGCCGGGACCCAGCACGTACCGGCCGTACGTGTCGCTCCATGAGATGCTGCATGCGATGGTCGACCACAAGCTGGTGAACGCGCCGATCACGACTTCTGACGGGCGCCTGGTCGGCCTTCTGGTGCAGACGGACGTGGCGGCGGCGATGGAGAAGATGGAGAAGGAGAAATGACAGAGGCGACCGCCACCACTGAGAAATGCAAAGGCTGTGGTCGTGAGATTGAGGTCTGCTCGTGCTGCGAGGAGCCTGGCTGCCCGCACGCCATCTGCTTCGCCTGCCTGAGCCAGGAGCTCAAGCAAACGCTGCGCCACCCACACGCCCACGGCGGTTGACGGCGTGGTCCCGGCCTAGGACGCGGGCGGTTCGAGGATCTTGATGGCGACGTCGATGTTGCCGCGAACCGCGTTCGTGTAGGGGCATCGGCCATCCGCGAGTGTCACCAGCTCTTCCGCCAGCGCCCGATCTTTGATCGACGGCAGCTTGATGTCGAGCTCCGCCGTCAAGCCGAACCGGTTCTCGATCGGTCCGATGCCGATCCTGGCCGTGACGATCGAATCGTCCACCCCCGATAGGTTCTTGCGGCGAGCGATGCTCATCATCGCGTTCTGAAAGCAGGCCGCGAACCCGGTCGCAAAGAGCTGCTCGGGATTCGTGCCGGGGCCTCCGTCGCCACCCATCTCGGTCGGGGAGGAGAAGTCGACGTCGACGCGACCGTCGCTGCTGCGCCCGTGACCTTTCCGTCCACCGGTGGCGGTGGCCTCCGCGGTGTAGAGGACGCGAACTTTTTCACTCGGCGTTGTGCTCATGGTCCAAGGATAGGATCAGCGCGATGGTGCTAACAGCGCCGCCCCCGACCGAAACCGCGCCGGCAATCCTCGAGATCGGGCTGGTGCTCTTGCTGGCGGTGGCGGGGGGCTGGCTGGCACGACGTTTCGGGCTGCCCGCGGTGCTCGGCTACCTGATCGTGGGCCTGGTCGCATCACCGTTCACGCCGGGTTATGTCGCCGACCGGCGTCAGCTCCAGCTGCTGGCGGATGTCGGCGTAGTGCTGCTCCTGTTCGAAGTCGGCATCGAGATCGACCCCGTTAGCGGTGGAATGGTGTGGATGCATCCGTCATCGCTTCGCACTAACTGCCAGTTGCCCTCATGAACCATCCAGTGATGCCGGTAACAGAGAAGGACGAGGTTGGGAAGGTCCGTCGACCCACCGTGAGTCCAGTGCACCACGTGGTGGGCCGAAG
>DASWGF010000236.1:0-9803 GCA_036393875.1 Candidatus Dormiibacterota bacterium | reverse complement strand
AAGCCCGTCAAGCAGGGCCAGGTTGATCTGGCGCGTGGGCGGAAACTGCAGCAGGATCGGGCCGAGCCGATCGCCCAGCGCACCGAGGCGCTCGCCGACCAACGCCGCGAGCCCGACGCGATCGAAGGCTTCACCGGAGTACGTGAGTCCCCGGTTGGCTTTCATGCAGAAGCGGAAATCAGCTGGCGTGCCTTCAACCCATTTCAGCAACGTCGTTTCCGGCGGCGTGCGGTAGAAGCTTCCGTTCAGCTCGACCCCATGCAGGCGTTCGGCATAGTAAGCCAGCATCCGGGCGCCGGAAAGGCTGGCAGGGTAGAAGATCCCTTTCCAGGTCGCGTAGCTGAAACCCGACGTGCCGCAGTAAAGACTGGCTATGACGCCGCGACCGCAGTTCGACTTGTTTGAAGTGCGCCCTGCGCGCGCCCGGCCCGCATGACACGTTCGTGCAGTTGTCCGCAAGCCGCATCGGCGTCGCGACCGCGCGTATCCCTGACCGTGACGGTCAAGCCCTGCGCCTCCACCAACTCCTTGAAACGGCGCACGGCGGCGCGTTCCGGCGCGCGATACGGCGTGTCTTCGACGGGGTTGAACGGAATGAGGTTGACGTGAGCGAGCTTGCCGCGCAGCAGCCGGCCCAGCTCCTTGGCGTCGCGCTCGGTGTCATTGACGCCAGCGAGGAGCACCCATTCATAGCTCACGCGCCGGCTCGTTCGATCGGCGTAACCCTGCGCCGCCGCCACGAGGTCCGCGACCGGGTATTTGCGGTTGATCGGCACCAGCACGTCGCGCAGTTCGTCGCGAGCGGCATGAAGAGAGATCGCGAGCGTCACCGCCAGATTCTCCTCACCGAGCTGGGTGACGCGCGGGATGAGTCCGCTCGTGGATACGACGATGCGCCGCGGGCTGATGCCGAGCAGCTCTGGATCGGAGAAGCGCCGCACCGACTCGACCACAGCCTGGTAGTTGGCCATGGGTTCGCCCATGCCCATGAAGACGACGTGCGACAGGCGCCTGCCTTCGGCGCCCAGCACGCGCACTGCGTCCAGCGCCTGCTCGACAATCTCGTTGGCTTTGAGGTTGCGGCCGAACGGGAACTTTCCGGTGGCGCAGAACGGACACCCGATGGGGCAACCGGCCTGTGACGAGATGCATAACGTCGAGCGGCCTGAGTAGCGCATGACGACCGACTCCACCGAGTGCCCGCCGTCCAGCTCGTAAAGCGTCTTGGTGGTCAGCCCACGATCGGCCTCCGACACCGCCACCTGTCGCAGGGAGGTGATGCGAAACTCGCGCTCGAGCTCCGACCGCAACGGCTTGGGGACGTCGCCCATCTCATCGAACGAGGCCGCGCCACGCGCCAGCCAGCCCCACACCTGCTTGCGGCGGTAGGCGGGCACGGCGCGCGACGACAACCACGCCTCGAGCTCTGTTGCCGAGGCCGACAGAATCGCCGGCTTGACCTCTGAAATCACGCGCCTACGATACGGACCTTTCGAAGACCTCTTCGCCGTTGACGGAATGCACCGTGACCGCGCCATCGTCGACCAGCTTCTTGAGGTGCGCGCGCAGGGTCATCTCCGCCGCGGCCATCAGCTCGTCGCCAAGGTCCGGTCCATAGACACGACGCGTCAGCTCTCGCACCGTCCCTGACCCGCGGCCAACTTCGGCCAGCACCTGGGCCTCCCGCTCGAGCCTGTGCGCGCGATATTCCTCCAGCTTTCCCATCGCATCGGTAACGGGGTCCCAGTGCCCCGGAAACAGAATCCTCGGTTCCATCGCCGCCAGGCGCTCGAGCGACCGCAGGTAAGCGGCGACATCGCCCTCGGGATAGGTGACCATCGAGCTGCCACTCCCGAGGACGAGATCTCCGGTGAACACGGCTCGGTCGCCGGCCAGCCAGAAGCTGAGGTGGTCGGCGCTGTGGCCCGGTGTGTAAAGAGCCGTCACGTTCAGGTTGCCCACGCGCACGATGTCCCCATCCCCAAGCTCTGGGTAGCGCCGCACCGCCGCGAGGTGTCGCTTCGCCAGGCGTTCGGCGAGGGGCAGGTGGTCGGGATGAGAGTGCGTGACCAGCACGACGCCGACGGTGGTCGACCCCAGGCGCTTGTCGATCGCGGCCAGGTGCTGATCGTCATCAGGGCCCGGATCGATGACGACCGCCACCGGTCCCGCATCCACGATCCACGTGTTCGTGCCTGGTCCCGTGTAAGGACCAGGATTGGGGGCGACGACTCGCTGGACCGCCGTCAACGGGCGGGCTGAGCGCGGAGGTAGATGTCGGCGCCGTCGGGCCGGCTCGCGTCGAGCCAGCCTTCGAGTCGCGTGTCGACGATCAGCCGAATCAGCGGCTCGCCCATCTCCGGCACGGCCTGGGGCCGCCGCTCGCCGCCCGGTGCCACGCTGACCTTCCACCACGAGCCGACCTGCTCTGCAGCGATGGTCATCCCTGGTCCGCCCATCCACTCCTGGACGCGGGTGAACGCCTCCACCAGCGCGGGTTCCGAGCCCAGCACCACCGCTCCCGCCGGCAATTCACGAGCGGCGATGGGCAGGGCGAGGTTCAGGACCGCGCCGAGGACGACTCCACGCGCCGAATCCTTCGGCTGGATGGCCGCCACCTCGACGGCTGCCGCTCTCCGCCCCACCTCCTGAGCCTGCTCGAAAACGGCCTCGAGCAGCTCCGGGCGCCCGAACGCCGCCTGGCGAGATGACTCCTGCAGGGCGAGCACCGCCGAACGGAGCTTGTGCCCCAGTCGCCCGAGCAGGTAAGTCTGCTGATCTTCCGCCAGCGCCTGGCCGAGCTCGGCGCAGCGGCGCGCCTGCGCCAGGCCTCCATGCTCCGCCCAGCCGACGAGCTTTCCATTCAACGACACGGGCTCCCACGGGCCACCGGGCGGGGGGAACTCAGGATCAGCGGGGCCATGTCGGGCGTGGTCGGGCATCGATTCCATGCCTCCGCCGACCCTCACCCACAAGGGCGCGTTCGATGGCACTCGCCGGCCTCCGGCCCCCCCACGTGCTTTCAAGAACTACCTGGTGGTTGTGACGGATTCGCCGGCCCGAGTCTTGCTCCCGGGGACCGCAATCGCGGGCACGGTGAACTTGAAAGTCGTGCCGCCGCGATCGCTCGAAGAGACCCAGATCCGGCCGCCGAAGCTGCGCTCGACGACAAGACGGCACAGATAAAGGCCCAGCCCGAGGCCACCCTGAGAGCGGTTGCGCCCGGCGGGGCCCGTCTTCTCGAACAGCCCTTCGAGACTGCCCGCCGGCAAGCCCGGTCCATGGTCGGTGACTGTCACCTCGAGCCAGCCGCGCGACGCGGCGCGGGCCTGCACGGAAACGGCCGCCGACGTGTACTCGAGCGCATTGCCGATGAGGTTGGTGAGCACTTGCGCAAGGTGGGCCGGCTCGCAGTACGCCGGGGGCAGGTTTTCGCGCAGGTCGATCTCGACCGCCAGCGTGCGCTCGGCGTAGCGGTGACGGATGACGCCGAGCACGCCATCAAGCGCAGAGGCGAGGTCCACCGGCTCGGGGCTCGGCTCGAAGTGCCGCGTCTCCAGCTTGGCGATGATCAGCTGGCTCTCGACCAGGCTGAGCAGGCGGTCGGACGATTCGTAAGCCTCCTGCAGGAGCTCGCGGCGCCCCGAGGCGTCGATGGTGCTGTCCCACTGCATGATGCCGGCGAGCGTGTTCTTCATCGCCGCCGCCGGGCTTCGAACCTCGTGCCCGATGGCGCGCAGCATGAGGTCCTTCGCCTCCAGGGCGAGCCGCTGCGCGGTGACGTCTTCATGGAGCGTGAGGATGCCGGCGGGCTCGCCTTCGAGACCAGGGATGACGACGCGGCGCACATGCACGATGCGCACGGGGTCGCCCATCCTGAGCTCGAGCGTGCCGTCGGCCTGGTCCTCGTCGCTGCGCTCCGCGCCGGCTGCCGCGTAGATCTCGGAGAGCTTCTGGCCTGGCATGTCCGCCGCCTGCAGCCGGTAGATCGCCTCGACCTCGGGGTTCGCGTACACGATGCGACCGTCCGCGTCTTCGAGCATCACGCCCACCGGCGAGTGTCGGAGGATGGCGTTCATCATCTGCCGCTCGCGCTCCAGCGCGTCCACCAGCTCGAGCTGGCCGATGAGCACCGCCGCCTGGCCCGCAAGCACCGTGGCGAGACGCCTCGTCTCGGACGCGCCGGCGGTCATCCTGGCGACCAGGAGCCCGACCAGCCGGCCCTCGACCTGGATCGGCAGGCCGAATGCGTCCGGGGAGGCGCCGAGCAGGTCCAGGAGCGCGCGCAGCCGCCGGCCGCCGGTCGGAGAAGTGATCGCCCGCAACAGCTGCGCAGGCTCGTCGACAGGCACCTTCGGCGCAACTTCGTTGTCGGTCGCGCGCCGTACGAGATGTCCGTCCTCGAGGAGCCACAGCTCGCCGTGGGAGCTCGCGAGTGCGCGCCCCACAAGGCGGCCCATCTCGGAGCGGGAGCGATCGGGCTCGGTGGGCGTCAGCTCGGTGAACGCGGCGACCGCTTCGAGGGTGCGGATGCGACCGCGGGTCTCGGCCACGAGCCGCGAGTTCTCGATCGCCACTGCCGCGTGGCGCGCGAAGTCGAGCGCCGGCGGTTCGGCCAGCTGCGTCGCCGCGTGGACGGAGCCGATGGCGCCGACGAGGCGATCGCCATACCAGAGCGGGATGAGGCTCCAGGCCTGGCCGCTCGCGCTCCCGCTCAGCACGCCCGTCGGCGCCTCGCGCCAGCTGTCCTCGGAGTTGAGACCGGCCCAGGCGAGGACAGACTCGGCGGCCGGATCGCCGCTCCCGCGAGTAGCGCTGATGCGACCCTCTGTGTCGAACGCCCAGCACGCGACTCCGGCTGATTCCAGCATCGTGCGCGCCTGGTCGGCGATGTTCGACACGACGCTCATGAGCTCATGGCCCGCCAGCGCCGCGAGCTCCTGGATGCGCACGGACTGGGCCAGCGCCAGCTCGTTGGCGTGATGGAGGCGCATCGTCCTCAGGGCGATCCCCACCACTGGCGCCGCGGCCTCGAGCAGCTTCAGATGCTCGGGCAGGAACTTGCCACCGTCGTCACGCAAGGCCGAGATGCCTGCGATGAGGCGCTCGCCCTGCATGACCGGAACCCACACCACATGGCTGGGCTGGCGCGAGAAGACGTAGTCGCCAACCGGTCCAACCAGGTCGTCATCAACGGGTTCGACCGAATCGATGACCTCTCCGGCGGCACCCAACAAGCGCTCGAAAAACGGCGCCTCTGCAACGGGCACAGGACCGAGCAGCCCGATCGCCCCGCCCCGCTCCCCGGTGAAGCCGACGACGTTGCCGGCGGCGTCGAGGTGGGCGAGGACCACGTGGGTGGCATCGGTGTAGTCGCTCACTGCGCCGAACACAGCCTCCGCGATCTGCCTCTCGTCGGCTGCACCCGCGACTCCCATCTCGAGGACGTGCAGCGCTTCCAGGCGCGCCCGCTCGGCCTGGGCCTCGGCAAAGTGATCGGCGTTGGCGAGGGCCAGGCTCACGTGTGCCGCCACGCCCTGCAGGATCTCCACATGCCACTCGTCGAACGCGGATTCGCGGTACGACTGCAGGGAAAGCATGGCGGTGATGCGGTCTCCGCTCAGAACCGGCACCCACACGAATGAGCCCGATATCAGGCGAGGGTCGCCGGGTGGGCCCGACGGGAAGATGGCGGCGCCCTCGGCGACGTTCCAGCGCTCCCTCTCCAGGCCTTTGCGAGCAAAGGCGTGCGCCCACGGGTTCTTGCGGACCAGCACCGGCCGTCTGGTCTCGTATGCCTCGCGGGAAGGCCCGGTCACCGCCAGTGCGACCGGCGGCACGACCTCCTCGACTCCGGAGACGTACTGATAGCCGGCCGCAATCGGGCCGTCCTTTGACTGCGTGATGGTCGCGAGGATGAAGCCGTCGAAGTCGAGGAAGCTGGAAAGCTCCTCGCGGAGGGTGCGCATGATCGACCAGCGGTCAAGGCTGGACGCAAGCCGCCGGCCGATGGAGTTGACTACCTCCAGACGGCGGCGCTGGCCTTCGATCGCCTCGTAGCTGCGCGCGTTGCGCAGGGCGAGGGTGACCTCGTCCGCCACCAGCTCCAGGAACGCGGCAGTCGACGCTTCGTACGCGTATGACCGCTTGGTCTTGATCCCCAGAGCGCCGCGCAGCGATCCGCCTTCTTTGATCGGCACCCACAACGCGGAGCCGGGCTCGTACGTGAGCAGTGGCTTGGAGTCACGCACGATGGCCCGAAGGGGAGCCGCCGGAGCTGACTTCATGGCGACCCAGCGCGAGGTCGGCTCGGCGTCGGCCTCGACGTTCAGCAGGCGCATCTTGTCGGGCTGCTCCGGGTCCAGCGCGGCCATGTGGAGGACGTCGACCGGGAGCAGCTGGCTCAGGGTGGCGTGCAGCGCGGTCAGCACGCTCGCCTCGTCGAGGGTCGACGCCATCGCTCGCGCGATGCTGTTCAAGGCTTCCAGGCGCCGCGCCTGGTTGCGCGTCAGCTCATTGAGGTATGCGTTCGTGAGCAGGACTCCGAGACGCCGGTGCACCTCATCGAGGAAAGCGGTCTCAGTCGGAGGCACGCGGCGGCTGCGATAACCCTGGTAGATGACGCTGCCGATGACCTCGCCCTGGTGCTCGATAGGGACCCAGATCGCGAACTTGGTCTCGCGTCCGGCGCCTGGCCCTTTGCTGATCTCCTGCCGCTTCGGGTCGAGCGGGATGACAACGGTCCTGGGGTTGGCGTACTGCTTGACGAACACAGATCCGCTCAGCGGGCGCCGCCGCAGGTCCTGGAGCACGCCGGAGTCCATCGACAGCGAGTGGTACCAACCCTCGCGCTCGAGCACGTGGAGGTTCACCACGTCGTAGCCGAACAGTGGATGGAGACCGCGGTACAAGACCTGGGCGATGTCGGCCTCGGTGACGCAGCTGCCAAGCTCGTGCACGAGGGCGGCGGGAGTCGGCACGACCGCCGCCGCCGCGTGGGACTTGTGCATCGGCGCCGGTCTCTCGGGTCCGGACCCGCTTCGGACTCGGGCCTTCGGTGGTCGGGACGGCCGGCGGCCCTTCAGCTTGCTACGCGGGGAACTCGCCATGGCCACCGATATACTGCGCCAGATTCACGTGCCCTTCACTCCGCCGAAGCCGATCGCGCCCACGCCCGAAGACTTGCGCGGCTCCACAGTCCTCGTCGTGGATGACGAGCGCGCCTGGCGGGTCATCCTGGAGACCGACCTGCGGATGCTCGGCTACAAGGTTTCGATGGCCGAGGACGCCGACCAAGCGCTGGAGAAGGCGCAATCGGACACGCCCGAGGTGGCGATCATCGACCTCATGCTGCCCGAGCCGATGGACGGCTGGGGGCTGCTGAACGCGCTGAGGGCGCGCGGACAGAAGCTGCCGGTGATCTTCTATACGGCGTATCCGGTATTCCCGTCGGGAACGGACGATCCCGACGTTGTGGGATACATGAGCAAGGCGGTCGACCGCGCCGATCTCTACGCGCTGCTGCCGCCCGCTATCCGGCGCTCACGAGAGCGCCGGGAGAGTCAAACCTGAGTGACTACAGTGCGAGCAGCGAGTCGTCGGAGAAGGAATCGGCGAAGTTGGCCGACAGCGCCATCGCCAGGGCGGCCACGATCGCCAGCACGAACACCACACGGATCAACTTGAGCTTCCAGGTCATCCCCATCTTACCCCTTGGTTTTACGAACTATGGCCAGGCTCGGCTGAGAGTATGCGCTGCATCGGTTGAGATTGAATGTTCACACTCCGCCAATAATCGTTAAGAATCATGTAGGCCAAGGCTTGGAAAACCCCAGCTCAGCGCGCCAGCGCAACCACAAGAACCGTGAAGTGCGGCTGCCGCCGTTGCCGCCCGGTCTCGAGGTCTACCGTCCGGCCGAGGTCCTGGGCTCGGCCGTGCTGGTGGTCGAGGACGAAGCGGCCATGCAGCAGCAGCTGCGAATCGACCTCCACGACCTCGGGTACCGGCCGTCGACCTCCTCCTCGGCGCCCGAAGCGATGGAGGTGCTGTCACACGAGCGCATGGCGGCGGTACTCCTTGACCTCGTGCTCGACGAGACCGAGGACTCGGGTTTCGAGCTCCTGACCTGGATCCGCGAGCACCATCCCGGCTTGCCGGTGATCGTGCTTTCCGCCGCGCAGGTCAACTCGGCCGCGATCCGCCGGGCCTATGAGCTTGGGGCCAGCTCGTATTTCGTCAAGGGCAACGTGCCCATGGCCCACATCTACTCCGACCTCGCCGCCCGCCTGGTCGAGCGCGGCACGGGGCGGCCGGGCAGCTACAAGTTCGGGCGCCTGGAGTTCGACCCGACTCGGCGCACCGTCAAGCTGGGCGAACGGGAGATCCGCCTCACGCCGCAGCAGACCGCGCTGGTCCTGCATCTGGCCCAGGGGTCGAAGCCGGCGACCGCCCGCGACCTCATCAAAGCCGGGCTGTTCCGGACGGACGCCGCCCACTCGACGGTGCATTCGGCTCTGCTGACCTTGCGGCGACGGTTGGACGAGCTGGAACCGGGATTGGGCCCGAACTTCGTGCGGGCGACGGCGCGCGGCTACAACCTGGTCGCGATTCCGTGAGCGACAACCGGTCGACCACACCGCTCCCGAGCAGCTCCGTGCTCGAGGAGGTGATCGAGCTGCGCCGTCATTTCCACCGCCACCCCGAGGTCAGCTTCAGCGAGCACGAGACGAGCAAGCGCCTGGGCGAGCGGATGCGCGAGCTCGGTCTGGAGCTCAAGCGCTGCCCCACCGAGACAGGCGTGGTCGCGATGCTCGACACGGGCAAGCCCGGCAAGACCGTGATGCTGCGGGCGGACATCGACGCCCTGCCGATCCATGAGGAGTCGGGGGTCGACTTTGCGTCCGGGACCGACGGTCGCATGCACGCGTGCGGGCATGACGCGCACATGGCGATCATGGTCGGCGTCGCGCGCACGCTGGTGGATCGCATCTGGGACGTGGGCGGCCGGTACCTGTTCGTCTTTCAGCCCGCAGAAGAGATCGTCAGCGGCGCCAAGGCGATGATCGCCGGCGGCCTGCTCGACGACCACCACCCGGATTCGGTCATCGGCCTGCACATCGTCAGCTTCAATCCGTCCGGCACCGTGATTACCAGACCTGGGCTGATGTGGGCGGGGTCGGATGCGTACGAAATCAACTTTGCAGGGCCAGGCGGACACGGCGGCATGATGGGCCGGCGCGGCAACGTCCTCTCCGCGCAGGCCTTCCTGCTCGAGCACCTGCACACCATCGTCGACGGGCTCGAGCACGACGGCGTGCAGTGCCACACGACAGTGGGCAATATCTCGAGCGACGGCGCCTGGAACATCGTCCCCCGCGGCGTCTCGGTCAAGGGCAGCCTGCGCACATTCACTCCTCGTCTTCGCGAAGAGGCACTCGGGCGCCTACGCGACCTGCTGCTGGAGGTGGACGGGGAATTCGAGGTGCGCTCGACGCTCGAGCTGGTGCACGGGACCGTCCCGATCATGAACGAGCCCAACGTCACGCGCACCGTGCTCGACGTCGCGAGCTCGTTGGTCGGCGACAAGGCCAGCGTGCTTGGGCGTCCGCTGACGGTCAGCGACGATTTCGCTGAGTTCCTGACGCGAATCCCTGGCTGCTACTTCATGCTCGGGGCGATGCCGCCGGGCGAAACCGCGCCTGCACACCACTCCCCGGGATTCCGCATCGACGAGGCCGCGTTCGAGATCGGTGTCAAGGTGCTGGCCGGGACCGCGTCGCGACTCGCGGCCGAATAGCGCGCC
>DASWGF010000235.1:0-4121 GCA_036393875.1 Candidatus Dormiibacterota bacterium | reverse complement strand
GAGACGGCGCTGCTGACCGCCTGAGAGCTTCGTGACCCTCGAGTCGCGCTTCTCGGTGAGGCCGACGAGCCCGATCACCTCGTCGCGAGGGCGAGGCTTTGGGTAGAAGCCGCGAAACATGTCCACGGTCTCCGCGACCGTGAGGTATGGATCCACACCTACGGTCTGGAGGACGATCCCCATCTGCTCCTTCAGCTTGCGATCGCCGGTCGCGGGATCGAAGCCGAGCACGAACACACGGCCGGAGTCGCGGCGCCGAAACCCTTCCAGGATCTCGACCGTCGTCGTCTTCCCAGCGCCGTTCGGGCCCAGGAGGGCGAACACCTCGCCCTCAGTCACGGTGAGGCTGATGCCTCGAACTGCTTCGACCGAGCCATATGACTTGCGAAGATCGGTGATCTCGACCGCGACCGGCACGAAGCCGATCGTATCCGAACCGGGCTCAGCCGGCCGGCCAGAACTTCGACGGCAGCGGGATGCCGAAAGTGTCGCGGTAGCGCTCGGAGAATTCCTCGCTTGAATACCTGTGCTCGATCGTTCCCACCTGCTCGACTGCATAGGTCGCCGCCAGCGACGCCACCGCCCCGGCAGTGGGAACATCGAGACCACGCAAGAGGCCCGCCACCAGGCCCGCCCGATAAGCGTCGCCGGCACCGGTAGGATCATTCTCGACGCGCGCCGGCGCCGCCGCGATGGCGTGTGACTCCGCGCCCTTATCGATGCGGGAGCCCTGCCTTCCCAGCGTCGTCACAACCAGCTCGGACAACTCTTGAAGCCCGGCGAGGTCGCGTCCCGTGCGCTGCATGATCAGCTCCAGCTCGTAGTCGTTGCCGATCAGCACCCACGCACCCCGCGCACCGTCGACGAGGTCTTCGCCGGACATGTGCGGAAGCTGGTGCGCGGGGTCGAACACCCAGCGCACGCCCCGATCCCGGCACTCGCGAACCAGGCGCTGCATGGCGTCGGGCGCATTCGGGCCGACGATCACCGCCTCGGGATTCGGCACCGTGTCGTCGAGGCCAAGGCTGCCCGCAAGGTTCATGGCGCCGCCGTAATACCCGGTGATCTGGTTGTCGTCGAGGTCGGTGGTCGTAAAGCCGGTCGCCGAGATCTCATCCTCCATGAGCCGAAGGCCCCGGCAGTCGACTCCCAGCTTCTCGAGCCATGCGCGGTATTCGACCGCGTCGGATCCAGCCGTCGCGAGGACGGCGCTGGGATAGCCGAGGAGCGCTAGGTTGTAGGCGTAGTTGCCCGCGACGCCGCCTCGTCGCTTCTTGAGGTTATCGACCAGGAAGCTGAGATTGATGATGTGTGCCTTGTCGGGGAGGATGTGGTCCTTGAACTTCCCCTTGAAGCTCAGGATGTAGTCGAAGGCGATCGAGCCGGTGCACACGACGCTCACAGCCGAGCAAGGCTAACCGAAGGCGCTGGACAAAATGAAGGGCGCCACGTTGGCGCCCTTCTTGTCGGTGGTTGTGCTCACGCTGCCGCGCTGCGGCGCGAGGTCGACCGGCGGGTCGAGCGACGGGTCGTGCGGGCCTTCCGCGGCGCCGCGGCATGCCGTACCGGCAGCTCGCTTGCACGCTCCAGCCGGCTTGCGACCTGGGCGATGGTCTTGAACGATCCGTTGAAGATCTTCAGCGCCTGACTGGCGACTTCGCCCATCGGGTCCTGGCGCTTCGCCTGGACCTTGACCAGCTGCAGACCCTTGAGCACGATGCGCTCCGGGATCAGGTCGCCGGCCGCGCTCGATGCCGACTTGCTCGCCTGGTCCAGCTTCTTGACGATGCCCTTGACTGCGTCCTTGGCGGGCGCGGTCGCGGCGTTGAACTGGTTGGCGACCTGGCGGTTGAGCTTGCGCGCGGTCGGGGTGCCTTTGCGCTGCAGTCCCTTGACCTGCTTGCGGGCCGAACCCATGGGGTCCGATGCGACTTCCCTCGCCGCTCTCGCGGCGCCGAACGCTACCTCTTCGACCGTGGACGTGATGTCTGTGCTCATTTCTTCGAGCCTCCCTTGCTGAATTTCATTGACGCAGTGCATCATAACGCATTGCGTCAAACGTGTCAAGGGCCCGGGGTCAGGTCGTCGATGAGGCGTTCGGCAAACGCTCCGAACACGTCGTAGTGGGCAACCTTCCGTCGCTTCTCCGGCTGGATCCACTCCGGCCTCAGGCCATGCAGCCGGCCCCAGGACTCGAGGTTCGGGCGCAGCCCGATCACGTGCAGGAACGGCCGCTCGCGCATCACGCCCCGAATGGTGGAGCCGTGGTAGTGATCGAAATTGCGGTGGACGGCGATGCCCCCAGCTTCCGCGAACGCAAGCGCCTCCTTGATCTGCCGGCGCTCGAAATACCGTACCTCCGGCGTCACTGCCGGGCGTCGGGGCAGATCGGCCTGTAGGCGCACATCGCGCATGGCCTGTTTGCGTTCTCGGGGCCGAGCGCAAAGTCACCGTTCGCGATGCGCCGCGATACCGCCGAGACGCGAGTCTCGACGGCCGCATCGTCGGCCGTGACCTCGATCTCGCGCGCGCGTCGCAGATCGAAGAGGACCAGCCGAGGATTCGCGCCGCCCGGCAGAAGCCCGCGCCCGGCCGCGAGCGCATAAAGGCGGAGCTGAGTCGTGTATGCGTCGATGAGCGCGGCGTCCATCGTGGCGTTCGTCTTGTAATCCATAAGAACCGTGCGGCCATCAAGCGCGCAGATCCGGTCCACGATGCCGCGCACCCTGGTGCCCCCGACGCGCAGGTTGAACTCGACCTCCACCCCGAGCGTTCGCGCCGCGGCCAGCGGTTGTGCGAGGTATCCGCGAAGCATCTCCCTTCCCGCCTCTGGTCCCTCATAGAGGGCCAGCAGGTCGCCGCCGGCCGAATGCCACGCCGCCAGCGCGGCATGCACAGCCGCGCCGAGCTCCGTCGAATTGGTCGCCCGCGCGAATCGCGGCAGCAGCTCGTCGGGAGGCGCGGGCACGCGCCACACCTGGCTGAACCGATAGCGCACGGGGCAGATCTCGAAGTCGTGGAGCTGGGAGAAGCTGAGCTTGATGTCGGGTGCGGCCGCGGCAGGCACCGCAGCACGACGCGGCTGGATGGCTTCGATGCGATCGAGCACCGCCATCACGAGCTCCGACCCGTCGGCGGCGGCGCCGTTGGCAGGCCGGGGGACCGGGAGCTCGAGCTGCTCGGCCTCGACGACGTTCGCCGACTCCGGGTGCGCAAGCGCCCAGCTGAGGATCTCGGCGAAATGGTCCTGGTCACCCATCTCCACCTCGCGCGCCGACTGCTCCTCCCGGGTGGCGGTGACGTAGAGGAGATCCTTGGTGCGAGTGAGGCCCACGTACACGATTCGCCTCCGCTCGCCGATCGCGAGCTTGACGGCAGGTTCGCCTGGTGAGGTCGCCTGGTAGCGCGGGTGCTTCTCGCCGCGCCAGTTCTTCATCACAAAACCCAGACCGTCGGGGTCGAAGAAGAGCCGCTCGGTGTCGCGGGCCCGCGCGGGCCGCAGGTTGACCAGGAACACGACCGGGAACTCGAGGCCCTTGGCGGCGTGGATGGTGAGCAGCGACACGGCGTCGGCGGTGGCCGACTCGTCCGCCGCCTCTCCCACCGGCAGCTCGGCATCGATGACCTGGTCGAGGTGACGAACGAAGTCGCCGATGCCCGCGAGCGCGAGCTCGCGTTCGAAGCGAGACGCCAGCTGGAAGACCTTGCGCAGGTTCAGCAGCGCGCGGGGGCTGCCGTCTCGCTGCGCGCGCAGCTCTGCCCAGCGAAGGTACCCAGTCTCCTCCAGGAGCCGGTTCAGGATGTCCGCCACGGTCAATGCATCGCGTAGGCGGCCGATGCGATCGGTGAGGTCGACCAGCGCCACCGCGCGTTCCGCGACCTTCGGCTCCACCTCCGGGAACCCTTCGACCCGCGACTCCTCGAAGCAGTCGCGCAGGCGCATGCCATGGCGGCCGAATCGCCTGGCCGCCATACGGTAAAGGCCGCGATCGGCCAGGCGCACGATCGGCCCCTGCAGCACGCGCACCAACGCTCCGTCGTCCATCGGGTTCTCGGTGAGGCGGAGCATCGCCAGCACGTCCTTGATCTCCTGGCGGTCGAAGAAACCCGAGCCGCCGCTC
>DASWGF010000234.1:0-13017 GCA_036393875.1 Candidatus Dormiibacterota bacterium | reverse complement strand
AGGATCGAGAAGCCGACCACCTCGGCACGCTGCATTTGAGTAAATACTGAGACATGGGGAAACTGGGGATCGTCAAGGTCAGGCTCGATCGCGAGGTCAACGGCTACATCCTGTCGTGCGCAACCACCAAGGAAGCTGTCGTCATCGACCCTGGCCTTCCCGTGGACAGGCTCGCCGAGCAGGCCAAGGGGCTGACCGTGAAATACATCGTCGCCACCCATGGACACCCCGGCCATGTGGCGGGCAAGGACGACTTGAAGGAGCTGACCGGCGGCCAGACGGCGATACATACGGCCGACGCAAAGCAGTTCCTGCGCTCGGCCGACCGCTATCTGCTCGACGGTGACGAGCTCGAGTTCGGCGAGTTCAAGCTCGCCGTGCTGTACACGCCCGGACACACACCAGGCAGCGTCTGCTTCGTGATCGCGAACCATGCGTTTGTGGGCGACACAATCCTCGCGGGCGGGATCGGCAAGCAGACGCCCGAGACCGACCTGCGCCGGCAGATGATGAGCATCGGCACCAAGCTGATGCGCCTGCCGCTCGCGACGGCGCTCTATCCAGGCCACGGGCCCGCGACCAGCCTGGAGCGTGAGCTCGCGCAGAACCCGATCTTCCGGGGAGCGCCGACCCGAGCTTAACTACTCGTCCCGAAGCCAAGCGTGATGCGGGTGACGTTCGATTCGACCTCGACAGTGAGGAGCCCGGCGTCCTTGGAGTTGCTCTTGCGGGTGAATATGGCCGAGTACGCTCCGTTCGCCGAGCTGCTGTACGGGAGCGTCCAATCGCCCTGGTTGAGCTTGCTCATGTAGAAGGTCTGCACCGCCGCGGCGGTGTCCAGCGTCTCCCACTCCATGCCCCAGCTCGTCTGCCCGTTGGCTGTGACCTGGCTCGCGTGGGTCAGGCGGGACCCCGGATAAACCGGAAAATCGGACGGGAAGCCGTTGGGCATCGCCACGGCGGGATCGAGCTGGCCGTTGCCTGAAGCTGAAGGCGTCGGTGTCGGATTCGACCCGGTCGTGGCGCCGCACGCGGGACCCAGCGCCAGGACGAAGACGGTAACGACCCCGACAGCAACCCTCCCGGCCGGGTTCATCTAGCTCCGCGCCGGCCGGACCATGCGGCCCGAGGCGCGACCCACAGCCTTGCCATCGCGAGCGACGAGCGTTCCGCGCACGTAGACCTCGTGCACGGAGAATCCGAAATCCAGCCCGTCGAGTGCGGCGTGACGCTGGCGTGAACGCATGATCTCCGGTCGCACCAGTGTGAGCCGGTTGGGATCGACGATCACGATGTCCGCGTCAAAGCCGACCGCAATCGTCCCTTTGCTCTCCTGAAGGCCTGCCAGCGCCGCCGGCGCTTCTGACACCCAGCGCGGCGCGCGCCAAACATCGCCAAGCCGGTGAGCCAGCTCCAGGCAGCTCGCGTAAAGTGTCTGGACGCCCGGGCTCCCCGCCGGAGCTTCATCGAGCGTCGCCGCCTTCTCCTCGTCCGTGTGGGGCGCGTGATCCGTGGCGACGATTTCGATCGTGCCCTGCGAGAGCCCCTCGACCAGGGCGTCGCGGTCGCCGGCGGTCCGAATTGGCGGAAACACCTTCATGGCGGTCCCCACCCTTCCGTAGTCCTCGTCGCACAGCCACAGGTACTGCGGGCACGTTTCCAGGCTCAATGGCGCGCCGGCTCCCATCGCCTCTTTCGCGGCAGCCAGGCCTGCAGCGCTCGACAGGTGGGCGACATGCAGCCTTACTCCCGACGCACCTGCGATCTCGGCCGCGGCCGCGATGGCCACGGCCTCGGCCTCGTCCGGCCTGGCCGCGAGCAGATCGGCGTACGTCTCGAGCGGGCGCCGAAAAGCACGGAGGATCCCGGGATCCTCGGCGTGGATCACCAGGGGCAGGCCGAGGTTCGCGATCACGGGAGCGACTCGCGCGAGCGTTCCGTAATCGGGCGGTGGCTCGAGGGCCGGGTCGTCGAGGTCGGGCGAGTAGACGACCTGCTTGCGACTGAGGCTGAACGCATAGCCGAGGTAGGCCTTGAAGCCGGTCGCGCCCGCGGCCGCAAGCCCCTCGAGCTCGTCCGGTGTAGTGCCCGATCGCACCAGGCCCCACAGGCCGAAATCGACCCGTGCCTTCCTACGCGCGAGCGCGGCCTTGCCCTCGAGAATGCCTGCGCCATCGACGGCCGGCACGGTGTTGGGCATGTCGATCACCGTCGTGACCCCTCCTGCCGCGGCGGCGTCGGTCAGCGTTCCGAAATCCTCCTTGTCCGGAAAGCCCGGGTCCCGGCTGTGCACGTGAACGTCGATCCCGCCAGGCAGCACGTACATGCCGCGAGCATCGACCACCTGCGCGTCAGAGGGAGCCGGTGCGTTGCCGACGCCGATGATGACGCCGTCGGCGACGTGCACGTCCACCTCACGCGGACCCTCTGGTGTGTGGACGATGCCGCCCTCGATGACGAGCGCGTTCGTCCGACCCGATTCAGTCAAGCTCGAGATCGGCGATGCGGAACAGCGGCGAATAAGGAATGCCGGCCCCGCGGATGTTCTCCTCGCCGCCCTCTCCGCGGTCGAGGACGACCACGAGATGGATGACCTCGACCCCGGCGTCGCGAAGCACCTGTGCCGAGCGCAAGGAGTCGCCACCGGTGGTGACGACGTCCTCGATCACTGTGACCCGCTCTCCAGGCTCGAACCGTCCCTCTATCTGCTTCGATGTCCCGTATTCCTTGGGTTCTTTGCGCACGAGGACCAGGGGCAGGCCGGTCTCCATGGAGACGGCTCCCCCCAACAGCACCGCGCCCAGCTCCGGCGCCGCGAGGCGTTGTGTCTCCGCCGGCACCAGCTGGGCGAGATGGCGGCCCAACCTTCGCAGCAGCGCGGGATCGGTTTCGAACAGGAACTTGTCGAAGTAGCGGTTCGAACGTTTTCCCGAGCGAAGGACGAAATCGCCCTTGAGGTACGAGGCTGCGACCAGCTCGCGCCCCAATTCCTTTAGCTCGGCAATCACTACCTCAATCTAATGGATAGAAACAGGCCGCCAGGTGCTCGGCTCCAAACCCTTCGAGCGGCGGCTCCTCTTCCGCGCAATGCGGTTGCGCGCGCGGGCAGCGGGTCCGGAACCGACAGCCCGACGGTGGATTGACCGGCGAGGCGACGTCACCCTGGAGGATCACGCGCTCCCGCGCTCGCTCGATGAGCGGATCAGGGATCGGAATCGCCGAAAGCAGAGAACCCGTGTAAGGGTGGCGCGGACGCCGGTAGAGCTGCTGACCGGGCGCAATCTCCATGATCTTGCCGAGGTACATGACCGCAACGCGGTTGGAGATGTGCTTCACGACCGAGAGGTCGTGCGCTATGAAGAGGTACGTGAGGTCGAACTTGCTTTGCAGCTTCTCGAGCAGGTTGATGATCTGCGCCTGGATCGAGACGTCAAGGGCGGAGATCGGCTCGTCACAGACGATGAAGGTCGGGTCGACCGCCAGCGCGCGCGCGATTCCGATGCGCTGCCGCTGGCCGCCTGAGAATTCGTGGGGGTAACGATCGACAAAACCGGGGTTCAGACCGACTACGTCGAGAAGCTCGCGGATCCTCTCTCGCCGGGAGGGGCCGCTCGCCAGGTGATGGATGTCGAGCGGCTCGCCCACGATGTCGCCGACCGTTTGCCTTGGATCGAGCGACGCGTACGGGTCCTGAAAGATCATCGCCATATCGCGGCGATGAGCCCGCAGCGCCGCGCCGCGCTGGTGGGTGATGTCCTCGCCCTTGAACTGGATGGTGCCGGCCGTAGGGTCGAGCAGGCGAATGATGGTGCGGCCCAGTGTCGACTTGCCGCAGCCCGATTCGCCGACCAGGCCCAACGTTTCGCCCTTCTTGATGTCGAGGTCGACCCCGTCCACCGCGTGCACATGAGCGGTGGTTCGCTGCAAGACCCCGGAGGCAACAGGGAACCAGGTCTTCAGCCCTCGCACTGACACCAGCGGGTCCGAGGTGGTCCACGCCCGCTTCAACTGCACGGGGGCCTCACGCACCAGGGTGCTCCGTTCGGGAATGAGCTCGCCAAGGCGCGGCCCCGGCGGCCGGAGCCAAGGAGCCGACGAGCACGCGCGGGAGCGCATCGCGTAGATGCGTGACCGAGCGCGCGCAGGAGGCGACGCCGGCTTCAGCGCAGCCCGGCCGACTGGGCCGATGAATTGGCGGGCGTCTTCCCGGACGGAACACCTAAAGCTCCACGCCGGACTGGGTGACCCAGCACGCGGCGAGCTGCGTGTCGCCGACCCGGGTCAGCGCCGGAACGTCGCGTGAGCAGCGCTCGATCTTGAAGGTACAGCGGGGATGAAACGCGCAGCCGGGCGGGAGGTTGATGAGATCCGGCGGGAGGCCCTCGATCGGCTTCAGCGCTTCGTGGCGCTCTTCGTCGAGTCGCGGTATGGAACGCAGGAGAGACCACGTGTATGGATGCTTGGGGTGGGCAAAGACATCCACGGTGGGGCCGGACTCGACGATGCGGCCCGCATACATCACCATCACGCGCTCGCACATCCCGGCCACGACGCCCAGGTTGTGCGTGATCAGGATCGTGGCGGTGCCGAACTCCCTGTTGACCTGGCGCAGCAGGTCGAGGATCTGCGCCTGGATGGTGACGTCGAGCGCAGTCGTCGGCTCGTCGGCGATCAACACCTTGGGCGTGGTGGTGAGGCCCATGGCGATCATCGCCCGCTGACGCATCCCACCCGAGAACTGGTGCGGATAGTCGTGCGCGCGTTTCTCCGGCGCTGGGATGCCGACCTTGTTCAACATGGACACCGCCACACCCATCGCCCGTGTCTTGTCCCAGCCCTGGTGCAGCCTGACCGGCTCTCCGACCTGCCATCCCGTGCGGAAGACCGGATTGAGCGACGTCATCGGGTCCTGAAAGATCATCGCGATCTCCTGGCCGCGGATCTCTCGCATCTCGATCTCGGACAGTTTGGTCAGGTCGCGGCCTTTGAACCGCACCTCGCCGCTGACGATCTTGCCAGGGCGCTGAAGGCGCATGACGCTCAGGGCCGTCACCGATTTGCCGCTGCCCGATTCCCCGACTATGCCCAGTGTCTCTCCCGCGTGAAGCTCGAGCGACACGCCGTCGACCGCCTTGACAACCCCTTCCGGCGTGAAGAACTGGGTCTTGAGGTCATGGAGCTCGAGGAGCGGAGCGGCCAACGCCGGCTACCGGAGCCTTGGATCGAATGCGTCGCGGATCGCGTTGCCGAACAGGTTCGCGGCGAGGACTGTGATGAAGATCGTCAGTCCGGGCCAGATGACGAGCCAGCTCGAGTGAAAGAAGAACGTCTCCGAGTTGGTGAGCATGTTGCCCCAGCTCGGGGTAGCCGGAGAGATGCCTAGACCCAGGAAATCGAGGGCCGCTTCGATGAGGACGACCGAGCCGAGATACAGGCTGCCGAAGACGATCAGCACGTGGAGCACGTTCGGCAGCAGGTGGCGAAGGATCAGGCGAAGGTCGCTCGCGCCCAGCGAGCTCGTCGCGACCATGAAATCGCGGGTTCGCACCGAGAGCACCTCACCGCGGACCAGCCGCGCGATGCTGCCCCAGCCGACCGACGCGATGATCAGCGCCAGCGTGATGGTGTTGGGCTTGAAGAGGATCGACATCAGGATGAAGAGGAAGATCGCCGGCACGGCAAGGATGATGTCGACAAAGCGCATCAAGAGTCCGTCGATCAGCCCGCCGTAGTAACCCGCGACCAAACCGACAGCGGCGCCGATCGTCAGTGCGACGCCGACTGAGAGGAAGCCGATCCCCATCGACACCTGGGCGCCGTAGAACATGCGGGTGAGCTCATCGCGACCAAGGTCGTCCGTGCCCAGGATGTGGTGCGGGCTGAGCGGGGGCAAGAACGTGTTCAGGAGGTCGATGCTCCTCGGGTCTGTGTGGGTGAAGATCGCGGCCAGCACGGGCGACGTCAGCGCGACGAGGACGAAGAACAGGAGGACGAGCCCCGAGGCGACGCCGATCCGGTTCCGCCGCAACCGGCCCGTGGCCTGCTCCCAGTAGCTCCGCGCGGGCTGGCCCGGAGCCGCCGGAGCAGTGACGACGGGGGCATCGATCGGGAGCGGCGTGATCACGTGTAGCGGATCCTCGGGTCGAGGAACGCGTAAAGGACGTCCGCCAGCAGGTTGCCGCCCACCACGAGCAGCGCAGCGAAGGTGGTGATCCCGAGCACGGTGGTGTAATCGGTCGACAGCGCGCGCTCGTATAGGAGCTTGCCGATGCCGGGCCAGCTGAAGACGACCTCGACGACCAGGGCGCCGCTGACCAGGGCCGGCAGCTCGAGGCCTACGAGCGTCACCAGCGGGATCACCGCATTGCGCAGCGCGTGCAGGTAGATGACCCGCCGCTCGCTCATGCCCTTGGCTCGGGCTGTGCGCACGTAATCCTGGGAGAGGACCTCGAGCATGCTCGAGCGCGTGAAGCGCGACCAGATTGACAGGTAGACGAACGACAGCACGGTAGCGGGCATAATGAGGTGCACCAATCGGTCGAAAAGGTCGCCGCCTCCAGTGCCCGGCGTGGTCACCCCGCCCGAGGGCAGGAACGGAAGACCCCACGCCTCGAACTGCACCGAGAACACCAGGATGAGGAGCAGGCCCAACCAGAACGCTGGAATCGCGAACCCGGCGACCGACATCGCGGTGAGCGCGTGGTCGATCTTGCTGCCTCGTCGCAGCGCACCGGTGATGCCAAGTGGGATCGAGATCAAGACCCCGATCAAGATGGCTGTCACCGTCAGCTCGAGGGTCGCCGGCAGCCGATCGAAGATGTGGCTGGAGACGAGGCTGCCGTCGATCATCGAACGGCCGAAGTCCCCATGCGTGATACCGGCCAGCCAGGTGATGTACTGGATGTACAGGGGCCGGTCGAGGCCGAGATATTTCTTGATCGCCTCGACGTCTTCGACCTTCAGGTTGGGGTTGAGGTCGATGCCAGGGATGTAGCTCCCGGCGGTGACGTGCATGAGCATGAACGTGATCAGCGTCACCCCGATCACCACCGGGATGGTGGCCAGCACCCGTCTGAGCAGGTACTTCGCCAGCATGTGAATAAAGCCTAGCCGGGCGGAGCGCCGCCCGGCTAGATTGCCTCCTCGCTCCTGCTACTTCCCGTCGGAGACGAAAACGTCCTTCATCCACGGTCGGCCCTGGTACGTGTTGTACGGGCCGACGTTGAAGTTCTGCACCCGCTTGTTGATGCCCCAGAGAGAGTTGGGGTAGAAGAGGATCGGCGCCGGCAGCTCGTCGGCCAGGATGTTCTGGATCTGGGCGTAGATCGGCTTGCGCTTGCTGCGGTCGGTGGTCTGGAGGGCGTCGTTCATGAGCTTGTCGACCTGCGGGTTGCTGTAGGACATCCCGTTGAGGCCCGCCGAGCCGATGCCCTTGGTGGTCCACAGCGTGGTCTGATCGGGGTCGGTGTCGCCATTGGCGATGCCGATGAGGATGATCTGAAACGTCTTGGTGCTCCTGATCTGCGTGACCAGGGTCTGGAATGCAATCGCACGTGGGGACGCATCCACGCCGATGTCCTTCCACTGCTGCTGCATCACCTGGATGAGGTTCTCGCGCACCTTGTTGCCGGAGTTCGTGTTGACCTCGAACGACATCCGAACGCCGCCCTTGGCACGAATGCCGTCGGATCCCTTCGCCCACCCGGCGTCATCCAACAGCTTCTCGGCCGCGGCCTTGTCGAACGGGTACTTGGGGCTGACGTTGGGGTTGTATGCCCAGGTCGTGGGCGGAAGCACGGAGTCGGCCGGGACGGCCTGGCCGAAGTAGACGGCCTTCGCCATCGAGGTCCGGTCCAGCGCGGTGTGCAGCGCCTTGCGAACGATCTTGTCGCCGAAGATCTTCGACGACGGTTTGCTCGGGTCGAGGTTGAACTGGTAGTAAACGAAACTGGGTAGGAGGAATGCCTGCGTGGTGATCGTCGTGACCGTCTTCAAGTTGTCGAACTGGCTCGGGTCGGGGTTGCCGGTGTCGAGCTCGCCGGTCTTCAGCTGCTGCGCCAGCACGACTGCGTCAGTGACCACCTTCCAGATGTACTGGTCCAGGTGGGACGCGCCCGCCCAGTAGTTGTCGTTGCGCTCGAGCACAACCTGCTGACCCTTGTCCCACCGGTTGAACTTGAACACGCCGCTCGAGACTGTCGGAGCCTTGGTGAAGAAGTCGTGGGTGTTGAGCGCCTTGGGCGTGACGCTGCCGAGGACGTGCTTGGGCAGGATCCCGTAGCGGCAGTGGGTGTCGACGAAGTTGGCCAGGACCTGGCTGAACTTGAAGACGACCGTCTGAGAATCGGTTGCGGTCACGCTCTGGAGGAAGCCTTCGAGGTTGGATCGATACCGAGAGACGAAATCCTTGGTGTCGGGCGAGTACATCAGCCCGTAGGTGAACACGACGTCATCGGCCGTAATGGGCTGGCCGTCAGACCACTTGAGGTTCGGCCGCAACTTAAATGTGAAGGTGAGCTGGTCCGCAGAGATGGTCGGGGGACCAGACGCCAGCATCGGTATGTTGTCGCCCTTGGCGGTGATGCCTTGCAGGCCGTCGAACATCAGGACGATCATCTGCGTCGACGACGTGTCGCCCGAGTTCAGGACGGCGAAGCTGGAGATGTCGCTGATCGTGCCCTCGATCAGCTTGCCGCCCTTGACCGGCGTCAGGGACGTGCTGGGGGCCGGGTTGCCGCACGCCTCCAGGAAGTCGACGATCCCGACGCTGAAGGCGGTGTAAGCCGCGGCCGCTCCCATCCGGCGGAGGAAGTCCCGGCGGGACCACTCCTTTAAGAACCGTTCGAACTGATCGAACCCTTGGTCGCCATCACCCTCTTTCTGACTCATGTGTCGAAACCCCCTGGAAGGATGCTGATTGCCTGACCAGCCATCATATGGGCGGACCCTGAAATGGTCAAAAACAAGCTTTGACGGCCTCCACGGTAGCGGTCGGTGTGGCGAGGGTGGTCCTTCACCTACCTGAAAGCGGCTCGCTGAAGAGCAAGCGCCAGGTCGTGAGCGGCCTGCTGCGCCGCGTCCGGGCGGAGTTCCAGGTGGCGGCCGCCGAGGTCGGCGAGCGCGACCGCTGGCAGCTGGCCGAGCTCGCCATCGCCTGCGTCAGTGCCGACAGCCGGCACACCGACGAGGTGCTGGCTGCCGCTCTCAGGTATATCGAGTCGCACTCGGACGGGGCGCGGATCACCGACGTGTCGACTGAGCTGGTGAGACTTTGAAAGCAGTTGAGCCGCGAGTCGACGATTTTGAGGCCACCCTGCCTTTCAAACTGGACCCGTTCCAGCGGGAGGCGATCGACAAGCTGGACACCGGAGTGGGCGGCGTCCTGGTCAGCGCTCCCACGTCCAGCGGCAAGACGGTCGTGGCCGAATACGCGATCTTCCGCGCCCTTCGCGAAGGCACGAAGGTCATCTACACCACGCCGCTGAAGGCTCTGAGCAACCAGAAGTACCACGACTTCGTTCGCGAGTACGGCGAGCAAAGGGTCGGGCTCGTCACAGGCGAGAACACCATCAACGACGAGGCACCGGTGGTCGTGATGACGACCGAGATCCTGCGCAACCTCATCTACGAGGACCCGAAGCGGCTGGATGCCGTGGCATACGTGGTCCTCGACGAGGTCCACTACATCGACGATTTCCCCCGCGGCTCGGTGTGGGAGGAGATCGTGATCCAGGCGCCCCGGTCGATCAAGCTCGTCGGCCTCTCGGCGACCATCGGCAACTACCGAGAGATCGCCGAGTGGATGGCGGAGAACCGGGGCGGGATGGAGACCGTCTTCCACGACGTCCGGCCGGTCGAGCTGAAGATGTGGCTGTCGATCAACAACCGTTTTCTCACGCTGTTCAAAGAAGGCGGCGGCATCGACCAGCGCACGTGGAGCAAGGCCGCCGAGGAGGAGGAGGCTTCCTACCGGGTGGGTCGCTTCAGCCGGCTGCCATCGAATGACCTCCTCAAGGTCATCGAAGAGCTGCGACGGCTCGACATCCTGCCTTCGATCTACTTCATCTTTTCTCGGCGCGGCTGCCGCGAGGCGCTGCAGCGCTGCTCGTATCACGAGCTCGACCTGACCACCGCCGAAGAGAAGGAGGCCATCGACCGCGTCGCGGCGGAGAGGCTGCTCGGCCTCAAGGACAAGGACGAGGAATCCCTGTTTCGACGCATGGTCGATTCGCGACTGCTCCGCCGCGGCCTGGCGGAACACCACGCGGGCCTGCTGCCCTACCACAAGGAGATGGTCGAAGAGCTCTTCCAGCGCGGGCTGATCAAGGTGGTCTTCGCGACCGAGACGCTGTCGCTGGGAATCAACATGCCCGCCCGCGGCGTGGTGGTCTCATCGTTCACAAAGTTCGACGGAGTCAGCTTTTCGAACCTCACGACCGGCGAGCTGACGCAGCTGATGGGACGGGCCGGCCGGCGCGGCATCGACATCATCGGCCACGGGGTGATCCTCAAGGAGTCTGACGTCGAGATCGGGACGATCTATGAGGTCGCGATGGGCCCGACGCTCGTCGTCGAGTCGAAGTTCCTGCCCAGCTACAACATGGCGCTGAACCTGCTGAGGGTCTACACGCCAGAGGAGGCAGAGGCCCTCATGGAGCGGTCGTTCGGGCAGTTCCAGAAGCGCCTGGCGGTCGACCGCACGCGCGAGCGCCTGGCCAACGTGCGCGCCCGGCTCGAGGACATCCGCCGGATGTGGGACGAGTCTGACGTTTCGATCGAGGACGTCGCCCAGTACTACAAGCTCGAGGACCGGCGGCGGGCGATCCGGATCGAGCTCAAACGGCTCCGGCGGGACGCCGGCTCAGAGCGCCGGAATCGCCGCGGCCGCCACACCAGGGCGCAGGGACCGACCAGCCGGGTTGTGCAGAAGCTCGAGGTGGAGGCGAAGGGCCTCCTGGAAAGGCAGAAGAAGTTGAAGGTGGTGCGCTCGCCCCGCTTCGGCGAGCACCTGCAGCGCTTCGGCGAGGTCCGAGCGCTGCAGAGGGAGCTCGAGGCCGGCGAGCGTGAGGCGACCGGCCAGATGGACGAGTACGCCCGCAAGCTTCGACGCCTGTGCCGGATCCTCGCCGAGACGGGATTCCTATCCGCCAACCGGCCGACGGACAAAGGTCTCTTTGCCGCCCGCGTGTATGGCGAGAACACGATCCTGGTCACAGAGGCAGTGTGGGCGGGGTGGCTCGAGGGCCTCACCTCCGAAGAGCTCTGCGCGGTCCTCGTGATGCTGGCGGCCGAGGATCGCGAGAGGGGGCGACGCGGCGGGGCGCCCACCGGGCCGCGCCGGTATCCGACGCCCGCGATAGCCCAGACGGCGCGGCTCGTGCGCTCGCTCTATTTCCGGTTCGCCGACATGGAGAAGGACCTCGACGAGCCCAACCTGCGCCAGCCGTCGCATGACTACATCGACTTTGCCTATCGGTGGTCTGCGGGCGAACCGCTGGACCAGATTCCTCTCCCCTCGAACGTCGACATCGGTGACGCGATCAAGGCGATGAAGAGCCTCTATTCGCTGCTGCGCCAGCTGGAGTTCGCGCTGCGCCAGGCGAAGTCGCCCCTCCTCGACGTGGTCTCGCGAGCGGTCGCCCAGATGGAGCGCGACGTCATCAAGAGAACATAGATATGAGGGAAAACCTGCCGGTTTTCCCTCATCGGCGGGTCGGCTTCGCCGACGCGCCTGCGCCCATTCCCGCGGTTTGGATTTCCAAAGAGTTCCTCCTGGCCACGTCAGAGTGAACCGGCAACGCGGGTTAGACGGCTCGGCGAAGCCGAGCCTACTTGCGACGTCGGGAAGCAGCCGGGCCTACCGGCCACGCTGGTTAGACTGCCTTTCAGATGGCTACCAAGAAGCGACGTGTCCTCGTCACCGGCGTCGCTCGTTGGTGGGGAGCGCTGGTAGTCCAGAGATTGGTCGAGGACCCCGATGTGGCCGAGGTCATCGGCACCGACATCCGCGAGCCGCGATACGACCTCGGCCGAGCCGATTACCTGAAGCTCGACATCCGCCACTCGCTCATCGGCAAGCTCGTGCGGTCGGTGGGCATCGACACCGTCGTCCACACGCTCACTCGGATCGACTCCTTCGACCTCGACCCCCGGCGTGCACACGAGATGAACGTGATCGGCACTCTGAACCTCCTGGCCGGCTGCGCCGGCAAGGACAGCCCGGTCAAAAGATTCGTCCTGAAGTCGTCCGGCCACGTGTATGGGTCACGCGTCGACATGCCCATCGGCCTGCGTGAGGACCACCGGCTGGATGCCAACTCGAAGCACCAGTTCGTGCGCGACATCGTCGAGGTTGAGTCCTATGCGAGCGACTTCGCCGAACGCAACCCAGGCATCGACATCCTCACGCTGCGCTTCAGCAACAGCCTCAATCCCGATGAGCCGCAGCCGCTCGCGAGGTACTTCGACCTCGAAGTGGTGCCGACGGTGGCCGGTTTCGACCCGACCCTGCAATTGATTCACCGCGACGACTGCGTCGAGGCCCTCTACCTCGCCACCAAACGTGGGCCGGCCGGCGCGTACAACATCGGTGCTCCCGGCGCGGAATCGCTGTCGAAGCTGCTGGACACCGCCGGCAAGCTGCACGCGCCGCTGCTCCCCCCGTTCGGGCTGGAGCTGGCCGCATTTGCCTTGCGGCGCAGCGGATTGGCGTCCCTGTCCCCGCAGCTGCTCGACCTCCTGCGTTGGGGCCGCACTCTTTCCACTGCCAAAGCCGCCCGCGAGCTACGCTTCCGCGCCGCCCGCGGCACGCAGGCGGCGTTGGATGACTTCATCCAGCAGCGACGGGTGCTCCGATACGAGCCCGACCGCCACGCCTATCAGTACGAGAAGGAGCTCGAGGACTTCATCCACAGCCGCCAGCTGGCTTCGGAGAACGGGGAAACGGAGAGCTCCGGGGTGGCCGCTAAGGCTCCCCACCGCCCCCGTCGATGACCAACACCTCGCCGTTCACATAGC
>DASWGF010000233.1:0-1850 GCA_036393875.1 Candidatus Dormiibacterota bacterium | reverse complement strand
CACGCCAGGACGATCGGCGACCCCGATGACGGTGATCTTGCCGACGTTCGATTCCTGCGCGATCCCGCGCACGCGCTGTCTGTCTTCCACTGGAACTTTGGCCACGATCATCGTACCCACGCCGTCGTGGAAGCTCGACCGCACGTGGATCGGCACACCGTAGAGCTCGCCGATCTCGACCGCGCGCGGATGCAGCACTCGCGCTCCGACAGCGGCCAGCTCGAGCATCTCGTCGTAGCGGATGTGGCTCAGCTTGCGCGCCGACTTCACGATCCTGGGGTCGGCGGTGAAGATGCCGTCGACATCGGTGAAGATCTCGCAACTGTCCGCCTTCAGCGCGGCGGCGAGCGCGACCGCGGTGGTATCCGACCCACCTCGCCCGAGGGTTGTGACCTCCAGGTCTTCAGTAACGCCCTGGAAGCCGGCGACCACCGGGACCTTGCCGCCGCTGAGCAGCTCGAGGATGCGGTCGGGTTTGATGGCATGGATACGAGCGCGCGAGTGGTGCGCGCTCGTACGCACGCCGGCTTGCAGACCCGAGAGCGAAACCGCCGGCACGCCCATGCCCTGCAGGCACATCGCGACGAGCGGCGCGGTGATTGTCTCGCCGTTGGCGACCAGCATGTCGAGCTCGCGCGCCGGCGGATCCGGGTTGACGCTGCGCGCAAGCGCGATCATGCGGTCGGTGGTGTGTCCCATCGCGGACACGACGACGACCACCTGCTCTCCGCTTTTGACCGTCTTCGCGATGCGCCGGCTGACGCGCCGGATGCGAGCGGCGGTCCCCACCGAGGTACCGCCGTACTTCTGAACGATCACAGAGTCCTGAACATCCCCTTGTCGGTGACACGGGTGACGAGAGGGCGGCCGTGATGGGGCGCGGCCGCGGCCATCGCCTTGGCCACGCGCGCGGCCTGGGAGGTCGCGCAGAAAGCGAAGACACTTGGGCCGGCGCCGCAGATGGCCGAGCCATACGCGCCCGCCCGGTCCGCCGCGTCCATGACGTCCTGGGTCCACGGATAGAGGTGAAGCCGATGCGGCTGGTGGATGCGGTCGCGAAGAGCGTGCTCCAGGAGCGTCGGCCGCTTGGCCGTGATCGCGCGGACGAGCAGGGCGGTGCGTGCCGCCGTGTACACGGCCGAGTCCATCGGGACCGAGTCAGGCAGCACGGCGCGAGCTTTCTCGGTCGGCACCGGTGCGCGAGCCACAAAGACTGCGAGCCCCCAGCCCGGGTTGGGCAGCCGCTCATCGAACTGCTCGGTGACGATGCGGATGCCGCCCGCCGCCGAAGCGGCGACGTTGTCCAGGTGGCCCTCATCGGCGCCCGCGTCGATGACGTGGCTCTTCACATCCCATGGGCTGCTGAGCGCGGATGCCGCCAGCCTGGCGGCGGCGCTGCTGCCGAGTCCGACCCCGAGCGGGATCTCGCTGCGGACGCGCCCCTTCATGTTGATGCGGCTGAACGGGTTGTCGTGCGCGGCTAGATACTCAGAGCCTTCGCCCTCGAAGTCCCACGACGGGTGGTCCGCCACCTCCGCCTCGACCTCGAGCCAGAGGTCGATAGCCATGGCCATGCAGTCGAAGCCGGGGCCGATGTTGGCGATGGAGCCGGGGACACGAACGCGCACGGCTAGCTAATCCGAACCTCTAACCTCTCTCCCCGCAGGGGAAAGAGCCTGAGAGAGGGGCGCGGGTGGCTTCATCACAGTTTCAAGACCTTAGCGAGTGTACGGGCATCACCATCGAGTTCGATCGGCGGTTCGACATTCTTCAGCGCGGCATCCGGATCCTTGAGCCCAGAACCGGTGAGCACGACGACCGTGGTCGAGTCCTTCTCGATCTTTCCCTCC
>DASWGF010000232.1:0-3470 GCA_036393875.1 Candidatus Dormiibacterota bacterium | reverse complement strand
GTCCAGGCCCGTCGACAGGCCCCGGCCCAGGCCGGTCACCCGCATCGTTTCCCACAGCAGCACGGCCCCGGCCTCAGACACCAGGCCCCGGCCGTCAGCAGACACCATGACGCGAGCAGTACGTGCACTATTCTTCACGGGGAAAGTGCCTTCGACTCGTGGCTGATAGGTCCCTAGACAAGTCCTATTCTTCCAGAGCCCGAGGTTAGTGAAGGCGCGAGCGTTGCCGCACCGGCTCTGCTGGCGATAGCCGGCTGGGGCCGCCTCAGTTGTGGATGCGCAGTTCCCGCTCGGTCTGGGCGTAAATGCGTTCCTGGACCTCGGGGTCGAGAGACTTCTTCGAAGACTTCTTCAGCTTTGCCGAGCTGTAGTAGCCCCCGGTCGCGGTCGCGATCTCCGGATCGGCCATCAGCCGCACACAGCCGCGTGACCCCTTCTCCGGAGGCCCGACGAACGGATTGGTCAACGCCTGAATCGTTTTGAACGGCCCGCCGGCCTTGCTGCCGAGACTGGTTTTGACCGCGCCCGGGCTGACTGCGTTGAACGTCAGGCCCTCGCCCTCATGGCGGCGAGCCTGGGCGTAGGTGTACATCAGGGCCAGCAGTTTGGCATCGGCGTAGGCCTGGATCTGCTTGTACTTACCCGGGTAGCTCCAGTCGGTGACCGGCTTGCCCCGCGACTCGATCAGGGCGGTCATGTTGACCACCCGCGAGGGCGCGGCGAAATCATCAGCGCCCTCCCGGAGCAGGTCGAGCAGCCCGTCGGTCAGTGCCGCCAGCGCGACGTGACTGATGGCGATGGTCCGCTCGTACCCGTCGGGTGACAGCGCCTTGCTGGAGAACGCGGCGCCCGCGTTGTTAACCAGTCCGTTGAGTCCCTTCGGCGCGGCCTCGTGCACAGCGTCGACGAGTTGCCGAACACCCGCCAGAGATCCGAGGTCTGCGGCTGCGGGCAGGTACTGGCCCTTGCCGTTGCCGTTGTTGACCAGCAGGTCGACAGCGCGTCGGGCGTCGTCGGCACGACGGGCGTGCACCAGCACAGTCGCCCCGCTATTCCCAATGCCTTGGGCGGTTTCGTGGCCGATACCGCCCTTGGTGCCGGTGACTAGCACGGTCTGACCGTCCAGCCGACCCGCGAACTGGGCGTCGAACTTGCTCATTCGCTTCTCCCGTCGGACAGGTTCTCGCCCGTGACGAGTGCAGTTCGGGAATCTAGATCTGATGTCATCTGAGTGCCACCCATGGAGCCACCTCGATCAGCTAGGGAGGCCGTCGAGCAAGCTAAACCGGGCATCCATCGCGACATTTCGGACATCGATCAGCTGCTGATATTCAGGCGAGTTGTACCACTTGATGACCGTCTCATGGCCGGGAAACCGCATGAGTGCCCCTGAAGTGAGCGAGCCATCGCCGTGCAGGATCTCCCAGTTAGCGTTGGCGAGAACCTCGCCTCCGTACTCTTTGGCCGTCCGCCCAGCGTTGGGGCCGTATTTCTCACGATAAACATCCGGGTCCTTGACGGTGAATTCGACAACTACGTATGCGCTCATGTGGATACTCCCCAGTTCTGAGTTGTGATCTGTGTTCTAGGTCTTCACTCTTAAACGTCACCGCCGACAGGCGTTACGTCGCTACCCGGCCTCCATCGACCGCAAGAGTGACGCCGTGGACGAAGCTGGCATCATCACTGGCGAGGAAGACGATCGCCGCAGCCAGCTCCTCGGGCTGAGCTACGCGGCCTGCTGGTGCCAGTGCCGCGAGGTGATTCACCATCTCCTCGGGGACTGCTTCCATCATCCGGGTGCGCGTCGGGCCGGGGGCGACGGCGTTGACCCGGACACCACGCGGGCCGTATTCGGCGGCCCAGGCTTTCGTCAGCAGTTCGAGAGCCGCTCGGCTGGCGCCATACAGAGCCATGCCGGCCTGTCCGAAGCTCGCGACCATCGTGGAGAGATTGACGATCGAGCCCCATCCGCGTTCGGCCATGGCTGGCGCCAGGGCCGCGACGAGGAAGAACGGGACCTTGACGTTCAGTGCGAAGGTCTCGTCGAACTCTGCTTCGGTGGCTGCGCTGCTTGGCCCGAGCAAGGCGACGCCAGCGTTGTTGATGAGGATGTCGACGTGACCGCCGCCTGCCTCAGTGGCCCACTCGACCAGATCCCGGGCCGATTCGAGGTCGCTCAGCGTAGTGAGCCGGAACGTCGCGCTGCCGCCGCTGCCCTCGATCTCGGCGACCACATCTTGGGCTCGTTGCTCATCGCGTCCCACTACCAGCACGTGAGCGCCGCGGGCGGCCAAGGCGATGGCCGTCGCCTTGCCGATCCCGCTCGTCGAGCCCGTTACCAGAGCTGCCTTGCCCTTCAGGTCAGTCACGTGACGTCGTCCCCTCGCTCCAGAATGAGTTGTGCAACTCACTCTGACAGTTTGGGACTGGGTTGTCAAACTCAAAATCCTGCTAATATGGGTGCATGGTCAGTGAGACGAGTGACCGGCCGAGGCTCACCGCCAAGGGAGCGCGCACCCGGGCACGAATCGTGGAGGAGGCCGCCGCCCTCATCCATGAGCGCGGGGTGGCGGGCACCACCCTGGACGACGTCAAGGCGGCGGCGGAAGTCAGCGGCTCTCAGATGTACCACTACTTCCCCGACAAGAACGAACTCGTGCAGGCGGTCATCGACTACCAGGCCGACACCATCGTCAGTCACCAGGGGCACGCGCTCAGCAGCGCGAACGGAGTCGAGGACTGGCGGAGCATGGTGATCACCGCAGCGAAGCGCACCGAGGCAAAGGGGGGCTGCCCCCTTGGCTCGCTCGTCGGCCAGCTCGCCGAGAGCGACCCCGAGGCCCGAGCGCGCATCGCGGCAGGGTTCGATCAGTGGGCAGCCGCCATCGGCGATGGACTCAGATCCCTTCATGCCGACGGGAAACTCCCGCCCGGCATCGACCCGGACGACCTCGCCACTACCCTGCTCGCCACGCTCCAGGGAGGACTTCTACTCGCTCAGGTACTTCGGGATCCCCGTCCATTCGAAACTGCGATCGATACCCTCCTCGCCCTTGCCATCGGCAGATGAGCCCAAGCCGGTTCGTTCACAGCCATCGCCGAAGTCGGCTCACGGCTCTTGGATGACGCACGTGCATCCGCGCGATGCGCTTGCGGACCCGCTGCCATTCGTGATGCGGGACACCTCGTCGCTCCCAGTGGGTTGCTCAGGTCTGGCATTCCGTGAGCTCATTCAGCCGACCCTGACTGCTCGTGCCACTTGGACGTGGACCGGCCTCGTCAAGAGGAACGGAATTTCGTGACAGCTCCTCGCGTAGGGGAGACGTCGCCCGCGGCGCCCGCCACCGGTCCAGGCCCGTCGACAGGCCCCGGCCCAGGCCGGTCACCCGCATCGTTTCCCACAGCAGCACGGCCCCGGCCTCAGACACCAGGCCCCGGCCGTCAGCAGACACCATGACGCGAGCAGT
>DASWGF010000231.1:0-6683 GCA_036393875.1 Candidatus Dormiibacterota bacterium | reverse complement strand
GCGCCGACCTCCCCACGTGGTGGGGAGGTGAAACCCTACTCCTTGGCTTTGATCACCTCGCGGCCGGCGTAGTGGCCGCAGTTGGGGCAGATCGCGTGCGGTCGCATGAGCTTCTTGCAGTTCGGGCATGGCTGGAGCTGGACGTGCACCAACGCGAGATGCGAACGTCGCCGACCCTTCTTCGACTTGGAGAGCTTGACCTTCGGCAGAGCCATGGCTGCCGAATTTTACCGGAGTTGGGGTGCCGGCTACTTGGAGGCCGCTTCGCCGCCCTCGTCCGACTCGGGCTGACTCGACTGCAGCGCCTCGACACCACGCCTCACCGTCGCCAGCGTGCGCCCGAGGTGCGCCTCGAGCTGTTTCAGCTGCTCCAGCGCATAGGCCTCGGCCTGGCGGATGATCTCGTCCGATTTCGCCTGCGCGTCCTTGACGACCTGCGCCCCATGGCGTTCGGCACGCCGCAGGATCTCGTGGTCGGACGACGTCTCCTCCGCTCGCTCGTTCGCACGAGACATGATGCGAGCGGCCTCGGCGTGCGCCTCCGAGATGATGCGCTGCTGCTCCGACACCGTCCAGTTCGCCTGCTTGATCTCGTCAGGCAGGTTGAACCGAAGCTGGTCGATGAGCTCCATGATCTCGTCCTCATTGACCATCACCTGGGTCGACAACGGAACATGGCGTGCGTTCTGAATCAAGTACTCGAACCGGTCAAGCAGCTCGTCGACCTTTATCTGAACTTCTCCTTCAGCGCCTTGGCGACGCCCGCCGGCACCAGGTCCGATACGTTCCCGCCATAGCTCGCGATGTCCTTCAAGATACTTGACGAAACGTAGATGTGGGCGAAGCTCGACATTAGGAAGACGGTGTGGATGTCGGGCGCGAGTTTGCGGTTCATGAGCGCCTGCTGCAGCTCAGCATCGAAGTCTGAGTAAGCGCGAAGCCCTTTCACCAACGTATTCGCTCCCCGTGAGCGAGCGTATTCGACGGTGAGGCCCGTGTAGCTCGAGACCTCGACTCGGTCGTGGCCCGAAAGGGCGCCTTTGATGAGGTGCACTCTCTCTTCGACAGTGAACAGAGGCTGGCGCTTCTCGGGGTTCGCCGCCACCGCGACGATGAGGCGGTCGAAGATCCCGAGGGCGCGCTCGACGACATCGAGATGGCCGTTCGTAAAAGGATCGAAGCTGCCGGGGTAGACCGCGGTCTTATCGGTCATACGCGGAAAACCGTCACCATCGTGTCGCCGTAGCGCCGCTGCCGGTCGACCTGCAATCGGGACAGCAGCGGCAGCTCCTGACGGCGCGAGTGTTCGGCCACGACAATCGCATCTGTCAGCATGCGGTCGAGCGCCAGCAGGGCACGATCGAGCACGACGTCCTCGTACGGCGGATCGAGGAACACGAGCCCGGCGCGCCCAACCTCGCTACGCGAGCTCTCGAGCCAGCGCACGACATCGCCACGGACGACGCGCGCTCTCTCCTTCAGCTCGAGGGCGTCCAAGTTCTGGCGCAGGATAGCAAGACCGCGCGGTTCCTTGTCCACGAACGTGACCTCGGCGGCGCCGCGCGAGAGCGCCTCGATGCCGATCGCGCCCGAACCGGCGAAGAGGTCGAGCACGTGCGCGCCTTCAATTCCAGCACCGACCATGTTGAAGATCGCGGCCTTGACCATGCCCTGCGTCGGCCGGATCCCTTTGGGCGCCTTCAGCCGGCGACCGCGAGCCTCCCCCCCGCCGACACGAAGTCTCGACACCTCAGTTGAGTCGTGGCCGGCGGCCGCTCCATGGCCGGGCCTGCTCGAGCTGCGCCGCCAGGCCGAGGATGAGCGGTTCGCCGCGGGGCGGTCCGACGAGCTGCACCCCGATCGGCATTCCCGCCGCATCGACGCCCAGCGGCAGCGAGATCGCGGGCTGGCCGGTGCAGTTGTAGGGGTACGTGAAGCTGACGAAGTCCATGTACTCGTCGCCGGCGGACTCCAGCTCGGCGCCAAGGGTGTTGAGCGGAGGCACTGTGCGCGGCAGCGTCGGGGTCAGGAGCACATCGTGCGTGTCCCAGAAGCTGACCACGATGCGGCTGTGCATTCGAATCGCATCGACCGAGCGAACGTAGTCGACCGCGGTCAGCTGCTTCGCGAACGCGAGGCCCAAGACGTTGAACGGTTCGAGCTTGCTTTCATCGGCGATGGGCAGGGAGCCGAGTCCGGAAACCACGATGAGCTGCATGGGTGCGCGGAATGGCTCCGTGTCCGGGCCGCCTTCGGTGACGTGATGGCCAAGACCCTCGAGCAGCCTGGCCACCTCTCGCACGCACCGGGCCACAGCTTCCTCGACCTTCGCGCTGGACCGGACCGTGAAGCCGATGCGCAGCTTCCGGTCGGTTGGCGTTGCCGAATCGGCGAACCTCCCATCGATGTCAGCCCAGTAGGCATCGCCAGGCAGGTGGCCGGCCATCGCGTCCAGGCCGGCCGCCGCATCGGCGACCGTGCGCGCGATCGCGCCGTCGGTCGACAGACCCGCCCAGTGCTCACCCAGCAGAGGACCTGGCGAGATGCGCCCACGCGACGGCTTCAGGCCCACGGTGCCGCAGCAGCTCGACGGGATGCGAACCGAGCCGCCTCCGTCGGAGCCGTGGGCGAACGCGCACAGCCCCGCCGCCACCGCCGCGGCCGCGCCGCCGCTCGACCCGCCCGCGGAGTGGCCGAGGTGCCACGGATTGTGCGTAGCGCCGAACAGGCCGTACTCGGTGGTCGGTCGCGTACCGAACTCGGACGTGTTGGTCTTGCCGAGGATCGGACAGCCTTCTTCTTTTAGGCGAGCGACCGGAAAGAAATCCATCGGCAGGGTGTAGTCCTCGAAGGCCCGCGAGCCGAACGTCAACGGATAACCGGCGAGAGATACGAGGTCCTTGACGGATGTAGGCACTCCTCGCAGCGGATAGCCGATATTGGCGTCGTCCGCAGCTTTCGCCTGCTCGAGCGCGAGCTCGGGCGTGGTCAGGATGAACGCGTTGAGCTTGGGGTTGAACCGTTCGATGCGCTCGAGGTACGCGCGTGTGAGCTCAGTCGAGGAGACCTCGCGGCGGCGCACAGCCGCCGCCTGGTCAAGGGCGGACGCGAATGGATCCATGCCCGCTAATGGTGCCGATTCTCACGCCCGGGAATCCGGAGGCACTCTCCGGTGGGATGGCGACAAGGAGGCCGCCGCTGGTCTGCGCGTCACACAGCATGAGCTGGTCGAGCTCGGCGATGCCGCCCCAGTCGACTTGATCGCGATATGCCGCGTGGTTTCGCCGGCTTCCGTCGGGAAACAGATCCCGCTCCGCCAGGTCGCGCACGCCATCCATGAACGGAACCGCACGAAGGTCGATGTCGGCGCCGCCGGATAGGTTGGCGAGGTGGCCGATGAGCCCATACCCGGTGACGTCGGTGGCCGCGGTCGCTCCGGCCGCGAGCATCGCTTCCGACGCGAGACGGTTGAGGGTCGACATGACCTCGATGGCGAGACGCTCCAAAGCAGGTGGGCAGAGGCCGCGCTTGATCGCCGTCGTCACCAGACCTGATCCGAGAGGTTTGGTGAGGAAGAGAACGTCTCCCGCTCGCGCACCATCGTGGCCGACCACGCGATCCGGATGCACCTCGCCGATCACCGTGTACCCGAACTTCGGCTCCGGGTCGTCGACCGAGTGCCCGCCCACGACCGCGATCCCGGCTTCGGTCATTTTGGCGGCGCCACCCGAGACGATCTTCTCGAGGAGGCCGGTGCTCAGCTTCTCGCGCGGGAACGCGGTGATGCCGAGCGCGAACAGCGGCCGCGCGCCGACCGCGTACACGTCGCTGATGGAGTTGGCCGCGGCGATGGCGCCGAAGTCGGACGGGTCGTCGACGATGGGCGTGAAGAAATCCAGCGTCGCGACCAGAGCGCGATCGGGCGCGATGCGATAGACCGCCGCATCATCGCGAGACGATGAGGAAGTCAGCACGTTCGGGTCGACGATCGGGGGCAGAGCCCCGAGTACCTGCCCTAGCTCCACCGGGCTGAGCTTGCAGGCTCAACCGGCCCCGTGGCTGTACTCCGTCAATCGCAGTGGTGAGTCCATTCCCCTAAATCTAGCCGCGATACCTCATCGCCGCCTCGTACACGCACTCGGCGCCGAACTCGAGCGCGCTGACAGGAACGCGCTCATCGGCCGCATGGATCGTGGGCGATGAGTTGAAGTCCGGTGGAATGTTGAGCGGCAGGAATCCATACGTGCGGATCCCCAGCCGCGCGAAATGGCGCGCATCCGTACCGCCGGTGACGAGGGACGGCACCGGCACGCAGCCCGAGTCGGCCTCCTTCAGCACCGAAGCGAAGAGTTCGAACTGGGAGAGGTCGACCTCAGGCTGCGCGGGCCCCACGAGCAGGACCTCGATCTCCGGCTCCGATCCGACCGCCTCCCGCAATTCTCGGACCATGTCCTCCGGCCCGAACCCCGGCAGCAGGCGGCCGTCCAGCTGCACCTGCACCTCGCTGGGAATGACATTGATCTTCAGGCCGCCGCCCACGATCGTCGCGTTGACGGTGTTGTGCAGCGCAGCGTCGAGTCCACGGCTCAGCGCGCCGAGCTCGGCGAGCGCGGCGTCGGTGCGCGCAGGATCGAGAAGCGCGCCGATGCGGCTCCTCAAGGGCTCGTCCAGCGCGTCGCGCATCCCTTCCAGCTGGTGTCTGACCGGGGTCGTGATGTGGACCGGCAGGCGGCCGGCGTCGAGCCTGGTCAGCAGGTTGCCGAGCTTCGCCATCGCTCCGCCGTGCGCCGGCACCGATCCGTGGCCGCCCGGGCCACGTAGCGTGACGAGCATCTGGCAGCCGCGCTTCTCCGAGACCATGATCGGGTAGAAACGACGGCCGCCGACGTGGAGCGCGACACCGCCGGATTCGCCGATGGCATGACGGATGCCGGTGAAGAGCTCGGGATGAGCATCGACCAGCCACCGGGCGCCGCAGACGCCTCCCGCCTCTTCGTCGGCCAGCACTGCCAGGACGAGGTCGCCCGCCGCCCCGCCGCGAGCTTGAGCGCGAATCACGGCGCCGACCATCATCGCCACGCCGCTCTTCATGTCGAGGGCACCGCGACCCCATAGGTATCCGTCGATGATGTCGCCGCCGAACGGCCGGTGGCGCCAGTCCTGGTTGACCGTGGTCACGACGTCGACGTGGCCCTGAAGGAGGAGGGGAGGAGCCTCACCCCGACCCTTCACCCGAGCGACCAGGTTGGGGCGTCCCGGCTCGCTCTCGTATCGCGCGCAATCGATGTTCGCCTCGCGCAACAGCCGTTCGACGAGCTCGACCGCGAGATGCTCTTCGCCGGGCGGGTTCGTGGTGTCGAGCCGGATGAGGTCGCGGGTCAGCTCCACGACGAACGGCACGGCGGGCATCTGCGCAGGCTAGCTGATCGACGTTTGCTCGAGACGGCGGATGATCGCGGCCTTCAGAAGCGGGTGGCCATCGAATCCCGGGTCCGTCTCACGCACCCGTTCCACCTCCGCCCGGATCTCGCCGATCAGCGCTGGTCGCTCCAGGGCCTGCATGGCCTCGTCCGACATCCCGTGCTGCCGCGCCCCGAGCAGCTCTCCCATCCCCCGCATGCGCATGTCCTCAAGGGCAAGCTTGAATCCGTCCCGGATCGACCTGACGAGCTCGAGGCGCCTCACGCTTGCTTCCGACGGGTCGTCAGCGAGCAGCAAGCAGTAGCTTTCGGCCGCGCCCCGCCCGACTCGACCTCGGAACTGATGCAGCTGCGCGAGCCCGAAACGGTCTGCGCCCTCCACCATCATCACCGTCGCGTTGGGGACGTCCACTCCCACCTCGACGACGGCCGTCGCGACCAAGACCTGGATCTCGCCCGCAACGAAGCGCTGCATGACTTCGTCTTTTTCTTTGAGCCGTCCGTGGATGAGCGCCATCGTGAAGTCCGGGAACACGTCCTTCCTCAGCCGTTCGAACTCGGCCGTCGCGGACCGCGCCACGTCCCCCAATTTCGTCGATGCCTCGATCAGCGGGCAGATGACGAAAGCCTGGCGGCCCAGGCGTACCTGGGTCTTGACGAGCTCGTAGGCGCGCGGGCGTTGGTCCGGCGGCACCACGGCGGTCTCGACCGGCGTCCGTCCAGGCGGCAGCTCGTCGATCACCGACACTGACATCTCTCCGAATCGAGCGAGCGCGAGAGTTCGCGGAATGGGCGTGGCGGTCATGGCCAGGAAATGCGGCCGGCCTTTGCCCTTGGCGCGCAGGAGCTCCCGCTGGCGGGTACCGAAGCGGTGCTGCTCATCGACCACTGCCAGCCCGAGGTCCGCGAACTCGACGCCCTCTTCGATCAATGCGTGTGTGCCCACGACAAGGGCGCAATGGCCGCTCGCGGCGGCCGCCCGGACTCGCCGGCGCTCCGCCGCTCTCTGGCTGCTGACCAGGAGCTCGACGGTGAGCCCTGGAAAGCTCTGCTCCAGATACTCACGGAACCTGTGCAGGTGCTGGCGGGCCAGGATCTCCGTCGGCGCCATCACCACCGACTGCAGGCCGGCGGCGTGCGCCATGGCGGCGCCCGCGGCCGCCACCGCCGTTTTGCCCGACCCGACGTCGCCGTTCAGGAGGCGGTTCATCGGCGTCGCCCTTTCCATGTCCTGGAACATCTCCCACATCGACCGGCGCTGCG
>DASWGF010000230.1:0-5406 GCA_036393875.1 Candidatus Dormiibacterota bacterium | reverse complement strand
GGACGCCCGCGCTTCGTCTCGTCAAGGCTCCTTCGGGCCCGACTCGCGCGAATCCGCGAGGGCGACGTTGGGCGTGGATCGACAGCTACTCGATTCGGGTCATGGCCGGAATCCTTCTGGTGTCGATCCCAATTTCGGTCGTGCTCGGGTTGGGGGTGGACAACTGGAACACCCAGACCCTCATCGATCAGGCCAAGGCGAGCGCGGAGGCTACCGCAGAGAGCAGCGCCGTCCGCATCAACGACTGGGTTGCCGAACGTCAGGCGGAGCTTCGGCATGTGGCGGCGGACCAGGTCGGTCAGCTGTCGAGTCCGAACGTGAACGCCAACCTGCTGGCTGTGATAGCTACCCATCCCACCTTCGAAGCCCTCCAGGTGTCGGATGCAAAAGGGACCATCGTCGCATCGACACGAGCGGTTGTACTCTCCACCACTCCGACCGGGGCCGACTTCGCCCACAGCCTCAGCGTCGAGACCATTGGGCCGATTGGGATCGGGCAGGTGGGCCTCGACTGGCTCATGACAGTGCCGATCCTGGGCCCTGACGAAAAGGCGCAGGGAGTCGTCGTGGGTGACCTCGACGTGACGGTGCTTGGGACGCTGCTCAACCCGTACGGCCTTGATAAGCCGACCCGTGACCAGGAGACGCATCTGGTCAACGCGCAGCACCTGCTCCTTTACAGCTCGGAATGGGGCGACGTTGCGGATGACGCACTCCTGGTGCGGGACGGTGCGCTCAAGCTGGTTGCCGAGGGCGCCATCTACGACCAGGCCATGAAGTCCGGCCCCGGCGCCGCCCAGACCACCGACTACAGGAACAAGCGGGTCCTGGCCGGGTACGAACCGATCGCCGGCCTCGGCTGGGTGGTGATCGCTTCGACTGAAACCGGGACGGCGCTGGCTTCGGCCAACTCCCAGGGAGTTCGGACCTCACTGCTGCAGGCTCTCAGCACTCTGCTGCTGATCTTCTTTGGGGTCTTGCTTGCCGTCTACACGACGCGACCGATCGGGAAGCTGTCACGCGCGGCGGCAATGGTTGAGGCAGGGGACCTCACAGCCCGCGTCAATCTCAAAGGCGGCCTTGAGGTCAGCCGGCTCGGCGACACTTTCAACGCCATGATCGAGCGCCTCGGGGGCGTCCTTTTCCGCCTCCGGGGCGAAGTCACCGAGGCGGCCGGGCAGCTCTCCGCAGCTGCAGAGCAGCTAGCCTCCGCGACCCTCGAGCAGACCACCGCCGCCACCGCCACGTCGGCGAGCATGGAGGAGGTCGCGCGCACCTCGGCTTCGATTGCCGACACAGTCGATCGGGTCGCGATCCAGGCCGGCGAGGCGCAAACCAACCTGGAGCTCGCCCAAACCGACCTCAAGGCGTCGGGCGATCGAACGCTCGCGCTGGCCGGACGCATCAACGAGATCGAGGGCATCCTCGAGCTCATCAACGACATCGCCGACCAGACCAACCTTCTGGCCCTCAACGCCGCCATAGAGGCCGCTCGCGCGGGTGACGCCGGTCGTGGTTTTGCCGTGGTCGCCGACGAGGTGCGCCGGCTGGCCGAACGTTCGAAGGCGGCCGCTGCCCAGATCGCCAAGCTCGTCGAAGGCGCTCAGGCCCAGAGCACCGAGACGGTCATGGCCCTCGAGAAGGGAGTCAAACAGATGGACCGTGGGCTGACCATGATGCGGGCGATCACCGAGGTCAGCGGCCAGGTGCAGCTCGCCAGCCAGCAGCAGCGCATCTCCACCCAGGAGGTCGTGCTTGCCATCGAGCACATCGCGGAAGGCAGCCGCTCGGTGGCCGCCACCGCGCAGGAGATCGCTTCCGCGGCGGCGCGGCAAGGAGAGCTCGCGGCCGAGCTCGCAGACTCGGGCTGGGAGAAAGCCGGTGAGCCCGATCGTGGAGCTTAGGAAGTCCGGACTCGTCCCCCTCCCCAACCGCGGTGACGACCCGCAGACGTTGAGGATCGCTCCGTTGCCTCAAGACGACCCCGCGTCGAGGATGGCCGACCTCAAACCGTGGGACAGCTTCCTTGCACGGATGATCCTCGGCTGGCTTGTCGTTCTGGTGCCGTTCCTCGCGCTGGCTGCCGCGTTCAATTTGGCGCAGCAGGGGCTCTGGCCAGAAGTCGGCGCGTTGCTCCTGCTCGCCGCGCTGCTCGCGCTGTCCACCTGGTGGATCGCCCGACCCGTGCTGGCGCTATCTCGGGTCGCGGCCGCGATCGAGTCGGGGGATCTGTCGTTGCGTGCCGTTCCCGCGGGCGGCGGCGAGACCCGGCGCCTGGCACACACGGTCAATCGGCTTCTAGAACGAATCGTCACTGAGCTGCCCCGGCTGCGCGGCCAAGCGAGCGAATCCACGCGCCGGCTGCGGGCTTCAGTGGAGCTGCTCGCCACCGCCACCGCTGAACAGACTCAGGCCGCCGCCGAGACGTCGGCTGAGCTGCAGGCGCTGGCAACCGCGTGCACCTCGATCGCGGAGACGGTCGGGAGCGTCGTCATCCAGGCCGGCGAGCTGCAGGCAAACATCCAGCGCACTCGGACGGACCTGCAGGCCTCCAGCGACCGGACGATGGCGAACTCGAGGCGTGTCGATGAGATCCAGGGAGTGATTGGGCTCCTCAACGACATCGCCGACCAGACCGCGCTGCTTGCGCTCAACGCGGCCATCGAAGCGGCGCGCGCGGGAGAGGCCGGGCGCGGATTTGCAGTCGTCGCCGACGAGGTGCGCCGGCTCGCCGAGCGTTCCAAGGCTGCGGCCGCGCAGATCTCCAGCCTCGCCGAAGGCGCGAAGGCCACCAGCGGTGAGGCGGTCCTGGCCATCGAGAGGCGCGGCCAGCAGCTGGACAGCTGGATGGGCATGACGCAGGTGATGGCCGACGTGAGCGGCAAAGTCCAGCCGGCCGTAATGAGCCAACACGCAGCCGTTGAGCGGGTCCAGCTCGCTGTTCAACTCATCACGGATCGGTGTCGTGCGATGGCGGCTGCTGGTCAGGAAGTCAAGGCGGCTGCAGAGGCGACCGACTGATGCGCGTGCTCGTGCTGGCGGTCAACGCCTCTTACTTCGCTGTGCCGATGGCGACGGTGCTTCAAGTGCTGCGCCACCCGGTGGTGACCCGAGTCCCGCTCTCGCCGTCCGGCCTGCTCGGCGTGGTCAACGTGCGTGGAGAGATCGTCCCGCTGCTCGACACCGGTGTGATGACGGCCACGGGCGCTCTAAGCGATCCGCCCTTCGCGGTCCTGGTGAACGGCGAGAAGGACGTGGTCGGGCTGGCCGCTGAGGAGCTGCCGACCGCCGCCGACTTCGAAGAGCCGGTCGGCCCCGGCACCCAGCCAGGTGAGCTCGGCGTTTACAGCCACGGCGGCCGCCTGGTCGTGCTCGTCGATGTCGAGGCGCTGGTCAAGAACCGGTTGGATTTGAAATGGGCGAGCTAGAGGACGAGTTCCGGCCCCTGTTCATCGAGGAGGCCAAGGGCCACCTCGAGCGCATTGCCTCCGGGCTGCTGGCACTCGAGTCGGCGCCGGACGATCAGGCCGCGATCGATGGGATCTTTCGCGAGGCGCACACCATGAAAGGAGCAGCCGGAATGGTCGGCATGATGCGCGTCAGCCGACTCGCCCACCGGCTCGAGGACCTGCTCGTCGAGCTGCGGGCCGGGACGCGCCGATCGAGTCCGGAGCTCACGGACGCGATGCTGCTCGTCCTCGACGGCATGGGCCGTCTCATCGCGAGCCCGTCGAGTGGCGATCAGGACGCCAGCGACGAGGCTGCGCTGGAACGTCTTCTGCCGACGGCCCCCACGCCGGCCGCGGTGGTCCCCCCGGCAGGACCGTCGCTTCCCCCAACTGCCTTGGAAGTGGTCCTTCCCCTCCCGACCGTGGCCGCAGAGCCACCTTCTGCCGCACCGGCCGTCGAAGCGGTCCTTCCCCTCCCGGCCGCGGCCGCACCGCCACCTGCTGCCACACCGGCCGTGCAAGTTGTCCTTCCCCTCCCGACCGCGGCCGCAGGGCGGCCGGGGTCGACCTCCCCACAAGTGGGGAGGCCAGGCGCGGCGACGCTCGAGGTGCCGGTGGCAAGGATCGACGAGCTGAACCGGCTGGTCGGCGAGGCCTCGGCCGCGCAGCTGAGGGTGGGCCACGTGTTCGGCTCCGAGCTGCATCTGGACCCTGACGCCGTCACCGAGTATCGCGAGCTGACCACGGTGATCAACCGGCTCCAGGAGGTCACCGAGCGCACCCGCATGGTGCCGGTGGGAACGCTCGAGCCCATCCTGCACCGGACCGTCCGGGACGTGGCGCGCGCCGCCGGCAAGGACGTGCGCTGGGAGGTGTCCGGCGAGGACGTCGAGGTCGACCGCGGGGTGCTCGAGGAGCTCGTTTCGCCTCTTCTCCACCTCGTCCGGAATTCGGTCGGGCATGGCGTCGAGCTCCCCGACCAGCGGCGCGCGGCCGGCAAGGCGATGCAGGCCGTGGTCGGGCTCCATGCGGCGCAGGTCGGGTCCAAGGTCGTGATTTCGATCAGCGACGACGGCGCCGGCATCAATGTCGCCGCGGTCCGGGCGGCAGCCGCCAAGGCGGGGGTCGACGTGACTACCCTCACCGAAGAAGAATCGTTGCACCTGATCTTCCGTTCCGGGATCTCGACGGCGAAGGTCCTGACTGAGGAGTCGGGTCGAGGCATCGGACTCGACGTCGTGGCCACGGCCATCGCGGCCATCCACGGCACGGTCCAGGTTGTGAACCACCCTGGAGCCGGGGCCGAGTTCCGGATTGTCGTACCCATCACGCTCACTGTCGTTCCCTGCCTCATCGTCTCCATCTCCGGACAGTCCTTCGCGCTGCCGCTGCAAGGAATCGTGCGCATGCTGGAGGCTCAGCACGTCCAGGTCGTGAGCGGGCGCCGGCTGGCCGTCGTCGACGGGCGTGCGATTCCGGTTTCCGACCTCGCGGCGCTCCTCGGCCTACCCTCAGCCGAAGGGGGGCCGTGGGTTCTGCTCGGCACCACTGAGAACTCGCACGCCTTCCAGGTGGAGACGGTGCTGCAGAAGCGAGACGTGGTCGTGCGCGGCCTGACAGGCCGGCTGCGCGATCTCAAGTCCGTGAGCGGGGCGAGCATCGAACCGAACGGCTCCATCCTGCTGGTGCTCGACGTTCAGAATCTCCTCGAACGCGCCAACTCCATCAGCATCGCGGCCGAGGTCGCAAACAAACCCGCCGCTCCCGCGCCGCAGCTCTCCGTGATGGTCGTCGACGACGCCCTGATGGTGCGGGAGCTACAGCGCTCGATCCTGGAACGCGGAGGCTATACGGTGCGGACCGCCAGCGACGGCGCCGAAGCGCTGAGCATGCTGGCCGAGCTCCCGGCCGACCTGGTGGTGACGGACGTCGAGATGCCCAATCTCGACGGCCTGCA
>DASWGF010000229.1:0-10952 GCA_036393875.1 Candidatus Dormiibacterota bacterium | reverse complement strand
CGAGTATACGGTCCGCGTCCCGGCTCCATTCCGCGGCTTGCGGCTATCGTTCGCATGTGGCAAGAGCGACCGCGACGTGGTCCGGGCACAAAGTCAAGTTCGACATCGAATCGGAGTCCGGCCACTCCGTCAGCGTCGACGACGCCCCGGTCTTCGGCGACGACGAGGCGATGCGTCCGACCGAGATGCTCATGGCGTCGCTCGGCAGCTGCACCGGCATCAACGCTGTGCTGCTGCTCAAGAAGTTCAAGCAGCCGCTCAAATCCCTGGCGGTGGAGGTCGAGGGCGAGCAGGAGAAGGAGTGGCCCCGGGCCTTCAAAAAGATCGAGATCACCTTCGTGCTGGGCTGGGACGGCAAGTACGACAAGGACAAGGTGGACGAAGCGATCGACCTGGCCTGCAACCGCTACTGCCCGATCCACGCCACCCTGACGCATGGCACGAAAATCGAGCACCGGCGTAAAGACCGCTAAGGCGAACGGACCCTAGTTCCTCTTAGCCGTCGTCGGCGGGGGTCCGAGGGCGTCTGCTATCGCCTTGGCCTCAGCCCGGCTCCAGAAAGGGAACCTCATTCGGCCCATGGGCGTGCCCTCGGAGTCGGTGATGTCGAGCGCGTAGTAGGTAAACACCCGATGCGCCCGGCCGCGCAGCGCGCTGCGCGGAAACTCGGACCTGATCTTGCTGTCGGCCTGGTCGATGAACGTGTTCTTCATCCCAAGCACCAGCAGGCGCTTGGTGGTCAGCACGATCGGCTCCGGTTTCTTACTGACGGTCACGCTGAACAGGCCGGCTGTCACGATCGCCGTGGCCACGCCGATCGCCATCTGCCGGCCCAGTTGAAGGCTGCCGACAAGCGCCTGGGTCGCGAGCTCAACGACCTCGCCAGGGTCCATGACGCTTTCCGCGGCGCGCTTCGTCTGGTCCTTGTTCATTGAGGCGGAGCGTAAATCGCACCGGCGTCGAAGGCAAGCGGCATTTCTCAAGGCCCCTATAGAATTAAGGCCGTTCCCAAAAGCCCCAACACCTGAGGCCGCTTCGGAAACTTGCTCGAGAGCTACGTCCCGCTTCTCATCTTCGTACTGATCGTCCTCGGACTTCTTGGAGCGCTGGTCACCCTGAGCTTTGTGCTCGGCCCCTCGCGACCCTCGCGACGCAAGATGGCTCCTTACGAGTCCGGGATCATTCCGGACGCCCCCGCGCACCGTCGCGTGTCGGTGCGCTTCTACCTGACGGCGATGCTGTTCATCATCTTCGACGTCGAGGCGATCTTCTTCTACCCGTGGGCCGTGCTCCTACGCCAGCTCAAGTGGTTCGGCCTCATCGAGATGGCGGTGTTCATGGGGATCCTGGGCATCGCCCTCGCCCACATCTGGCGAAAGGGAGGGCTGGATTGGGAGTAGAGGAGCTCGTAGCGTCGCTGGGTGACAACATCCTCACGACATCGTTGGGGAAGGTCATCGGGTGGGGCCGTGGCAACTCGGTGTGGCCGGCTCAGTTCGGACTTGCGTGCTGCGCCATCGAGATGATCGCGACCGCAACCGCGGGCGTGGACATCGCGCGCTTCGGATCCGAAGCGTTCCGCGCCTCTCCGCGACAGTCGGACCTGATGATCGTGTCCGGCCGCGTGTCGCAGAAGATGGCGCCCATCTTGCGCACGGTCTACGACCAGATGCCCGAGCCGAAATGGGTGATCTCGATGGGGGCGTGTGCTTCCACAGGTGGCGTGTTCAACAACTACGCCTTGCTCCAGGGAGTCGACAAGATCGTGCCCGTGGACGTCTACATCCCCGGCTGCCCTCCGCGGCCTGAGGATTTGCTGAACGCGCTGATGATCTTGCAGGAGCGGATCAAGGCCCAGGGGATCGTTACCCAGCCGTGATCGCCGACGAGCTCATCCTCGAAAAAGGGGTCACGGCTCGTGATCAGTGGGTCACGGTGCCCGCCGAGCGCATCCGCGACGTCCTATCCACCCTCAAAGCGGATGGGTATAGGTTGCTCGTCTTTCTCACTTGCGTGGATCACCTGGTCGACACGTCTCGCGAGTTCCCGGCACGCTTTGAAATCGTCTACCAGCTTCGTGACCTCGACAGGACGGCCGAGTTCCGAGTGCGCACGTTCATCGGCGGGGATTCGCCGCGCATCGATTCCGTGCACGACATCTTTCCGCCCGCCAACTGGGAGGAACGCGAGACGTACGACATGTTCGGCATCGTCTTCACGGACCATCCGGGCCTGACCCGGATCCTGATGCCGGATGACTGGGTGGGCCACCCGCTGCGCCGCGACTATCCGGTGGGCGGCGAGGTCGTGGAGTTCTCAGAAGAGCACCAGATCTGGCAGACGGCCCCGGACGAAGCTTGATGATCGAGTCGCCCGGGGTAACAGTCACCAGGACCGGCGAGCAAGGCGCATTCGGCGGCGAGCTGCTCACGGTCAATTTCGGTCCCCATCACCCTTCGACGCACGGCGTGCTCCGCCTGATCGTCGACCTCGATGGCGAGCAGATCAAGCGCATCCAGCCGGTCATCGGCTACCTGCACACCGGAATCGAAAAGCAGATGGAGGCGCTGCGTTGGCAGCAGGGCGTGGTCGTCACCGACCGCCACGACTACCTCTCCCCTCCCATCAACAACCTTGCCTATGCGCTGGCTGTCGAGAAGCTGATGGGGGTCGAGGTCCCGCCTCGCGCGCAGGCGCTGCGCGTGATCATGTCCGAGCTCACGCGCCTGTCGTCGCACCTGGTGTGGATGGGCACGAGCGGGCTCGAGCTGGGCGCGATGTCCATGCTCATGTACTGCTTTCGAGAGCGCGAGCAGATCATGGACCTCAACGAGGAGATCTCCGGATTCCGGATGCACACCTCGTACATCCGGCCCGGCGGCGTGTTCGCCGATTCGACGCCCAGATTTCTCGAGATGCTCGACAAGTTCGTCCGCGAGATGCCCGGGCACATCGACGAGTACGAGGACCTGCTCACGATGAACCCGATCTGGCGCGCCCGCACCATTGGTATCGGCCGGCTTCCGGCGGAGGACGCTAAGGTGCTAGGCGCGAGCGGCCCAATGCTCCGTGGGTCCGGCGTGGCCTGGGACCTGCGCAAGTCGATGCCCTACTCGGGCTACGAGAGCTACGACTTCGAGGTCGCGGTGTCGAACGACTGCGACTGCTACGGTCGGTACCTGGTACGCATCAAAGAGATGCGCGAGGCGGTCAAGATTCTGCGACAGGCACTGGACCGCCTTCCCGACGGACCGGTCAACATCGACGACCGCAAGATGCTGCCACCGCCGCGAGAAGAGCTGGAGACTTCGATGGAGGCGGTCATCCATCACTTCAAGCTCTTCACGGAAGGCTATACGGTGCCCGCCGGCGACGCCTACGTCGCCGTGGAGTCGGGCCGCGGTGAGAACGGCTGCTACATCGTGAGCGATGGCACGCACAAGCCGCGCCGCGTCAAGTTCCGCTCCGCGTCGTTCGTCAACCTGCAGGCGCTGGAGCGGATGTCCCTCAATCACATGGTCGCCGACATGATCGCGATCATCGGCACCGCCGACGCGGTCCTCGGGGACGTCGATCGGTGAGCACGCTCTCGGAGCACGTGCTCGAGGAGATCCGCGAGCTGCCGGCGAAATACCCGCAGCCTCGCTCGGCGGTCATGCCCGCGCTCGACCTAGCGCAGGAGGAGGCAGGCTACCTCACAGCGGAGGCGATGAGCGAGGTCGCGGCGGCGCTGAAGCTCGACCCCGGCTACGTCGAAGGCGTGGCGACGTTCTACACGCTCTTCCACCTGCAGCCGATCGGCAAGCACCGCTTTTACGTCTGCACCAACCTCAGCTGCACGCTGCGCGGCGCGAACGAGATCGTCGAGCACGTGAAGAGCGCCATCGGGGTCCATGAAGCGGGCGAGCTGTCGAAGGACGGGCTTTTCTCGTACGAGGAGGTCGAGTGCCTGGGCGCGTGCGAGTACGCGCCGGTGATGCGGCTCGACCACCGCTACGAGAGGGACCTGACGCCGCAGAAGGTCGATGCGCTGATTGCCCAACGCCGTTCTCCCTCTCCAGCTTCGGCTGCTGAACCTCCCCACCCGCCGGGCTCGCTGCGCGAGCTCGGCGACCTCCCCGCGGAGCGGGGAGGCGAGAAACCTAAGGCCAAGCCGCGTGTCAGGAAACCGAAGAGTGGCTGAGCAGAGGGGGACGGTTGGGGGTCCGGTCCTGACCGAGTGGTTTGCGACCCCGGACCTGCACAAGCTCGACGTGTACGAATCCCTCGGCGGCTACTCCGCCTTGCGCAAGGTGGTCAAGGAGATGACCGCCGCGCAGGTGATCGACGAGGTCAAGGCTTCCGGCCTTCGGGGCCGAGGAGGGGCAGACTTCCCCACCGCGACCAAGTGGTCTTTCGTGCCCAAGGACCACCCCGGTCCCAAGTACATCGTCGTCAACGCCGACGAATCGGAGCCGGGAAGCGCCAAGGACCGCTACCTGATGGAGAACTCGCCCCACATGCTGATAGAGGGCGCCGCGATCGCCTCGTTCGCAATCGGCGGCCACGCGGCCTGGATCTACATCCGCGGCGAGTACGACCTCCCGTTCGAGATGCTGCGAGACGCCATCGCCGAGGCTCACGCGAAGGGCTACCTCGGCGACCATCCGTTCGGCGCCGATTACCCGCTGGACGTGCGGCTGTATCGGGGCCACGGCGCATACATCTGCGGCGAAGAGACGGCGCTGCTCGAATCGCTCGAGGGCAAGCGCGCACAGCCTCGCTCTCGACCGCCGTTTCCGGCCGTGAAGGGCGCATGGGGCATGCCCACTGCCGTCAACAACGTCGAGACGCTGTCGACGGTGCCCTGGATCATGCGTCGCGGCGGCGCGGAGTACGCCAAGCGGGGCAGCGAGAAGTCGAAGGGGACGCGCATGGTCACCGTCAGCGGCGACGTCCAGAAGCCGGGCAACTACGAGATCGAGATCGGCGTCACCTATCGCCACATCATCGAAGAGCTGGCCGGCGGCCCCATGCCCGGGCGGAAGATCAAGGTGTTCTGGCCCGGGGGCTCGTCGGCCAAGGTCCTCCCCGCCTCGATGCTCGACACCTCGACCGACCTCGACGGGCTCAAGGCACTCGGCACGATGGGCGGGTCGGGCGGAATCATCGTCATGGACGACTCGCACTGCGTGGTCAAGGGCGCGGCGCGGCTGCTTCGCTTCTACGCCTTTGAGTCATGCGGCAAGTGCACGCCCTGCCGCGTAGGCGGCAACTGGGCCGTGCGCACATACGAGCGAATCCTTGCCGGCCAGGGCTCGCAGATCGAGCTCGGCATCCTGGAGCGCGTATCCGACGGCCTTCAGAACGGCCGCTGCCTGTGCGGACTCGGCGACGCAGCGGGCTGGGTGATCGAATCCACCATGCGGCACTTCCGCAACGAATACGAGGAGCACTGCCTACACAACGTCTGCTCCGTCGAGGCCGCGCTCGTCCATGCCTGACGTCAATCTCACGATCGACGGCCACAAGCTGACCGTGCCGGCGGGCACGCTGATCGTCGAGGCCGCCAAGCTGGTGGGGATCGAGATCCCGGTGTTCTGCTACCACCACAAGCTCGATCCGGTGGGCGCGTGCCGGCTCTGCCTGGTCGATTTCTCGCCCGGCCCTCCCCGCCCGCAGACGGCCTGCACCACGCCGGTGATGGAAGGCATGGTCGTGCGCACGCAGAGCGCCATGGCGGTGCAGGCTCGCGCCGACATTCTCGAGTTCGAGCTCGTCAACCACCCGCTCGACTGCCCCGTTTGCGACAAGGGCGGCGAATGTCCGCTCCAGGACTTCACGTTCCGCCACGGCTATCCGACGAGCCGCATCGACGGCCCGCGGCTGCATTTCAAGAAGCCGATCCCGCTGTCGGAGAACATCGCCCTCGACCGCGAGCGCTGTGTCCTCTGCTATCGCTGCACCCGCTACTACGACGAGATCGCATGGGAGCAGGAGCTGACGGTCGGCCAGCGTGGGGTGCAGTCGTACATCACCAGCCAGTTCGACCAGCCGCTGCAATCGATTTTCAGCGGCAACATCATCGACCTGTGCCCGGTCGGCGCTCTCACCTCACGGGTGTGGCGCTTCGAGTCGCGACCTTGGGATATGACCCACACCGAGAGCATCTGCTCCAAATGCGCGGTCGGCTGCAACGTCACGCTGTGGCAGCGACGCGGACAGCTCGTGCGCGTGACCTCGCGGGAGAACGACGACATCGATGAGGGCTGGATCTGCGATCGGGGCCGGTTCGACTACACCGACGTCAATGACCCCTCTCGGCTGCGCACGCCTCGCATCGGCGGCGTCAAAGCCACCTGGGCGGACGCGCTCACGGCCGTCGCCACAGGCATCAAGGGCAAAGGGCCGAAGCTCGGCATCTCCCTGCCGAAGGACATCACCAACGAGGAGGCCTTCCTCTTCCGGCGGCTCCTCGACGGACCGCTGCGCGGGGCGAAGGTGAAGATGCACGGCCGTACCGCCATCCCGGCACCGTCCGGCGAAACGATGCGGATCAAAGAGTTGGATGACGCGCGCGTGATCGTCGTGGTGGCCTCGGATCTAGAGAACGACGTGCCGATCATCGACCTACGAGTGAAGAAGGCGGTGTCGAAGCGCGGGGCGAAGCTGATCGTCATCCACCCCGATGGCGTCGACCTGGATCGCGACCCGCGCACGGTCCACATCCGGAACGCCAAAGGCGCCGCCGCCGCGGAGGTCCGCAAACTGACCGCCCACGACCTGCTCAAGAACCCGGGCGGACCGGTGGCGATCCTTTTCGGCGACGGCCACGGCACGGAGGATATGAACGATCTGGCGACCGCCTGTGGCGATCTGGCCGAGAAAGTAGGGGGCAAGGAGCTGCCCCTCTACCGCGCCACCAACGAGCGCGGCGCGCTGGCCGCCGGCGTCGCGGGCTGGGACTCGCTCGACGGCGTCACGGCCTTGCTCAGCTGGGGTCCACCGCCTACGGCGGGTATTCCCTCGAGCGTCAAGTTCCTGGCCTCCTGGGACCACCTGCCCCGTCCGGCGACTGAAAAAGCCTCCGTCACGCTGCCGGCGACCACCTTCGCCCAGCGGCAGGGCAGCTACACGAACCTGGAAGGCACCGTGCAGTTCTTGCGGCCCCCGATCGAGGTCGACCCACCGCTCAAGGAGTCGTGGGAGGTGCTCACGGAGCTGGGCGTCGCCCTCGGGATGAGGCTCGACTACGCCGGCATCTTCGCGATCCAGCGGGAGGCGGCCGCGGCGATCCCTGCGCTGGCGGCGCTGGCCCAGCCGCCGACGCCGGAGCCCGCGCCCGAGCCGGTCCTGATCGGACCCGCCCACCCGTGAACGATCTATACGCCAATCCCATCGGCCACTGGGTTGTGGTCGTCGTGGCGATCACCGCTTTGCTCTTCGTCGTGCTCACCGCGACCGCGTACACGGTGTGGTTCGAGCGTGTCGCCCTCGGGCGCATCCAGCGCCGTCCCGGCCCGAACCGTGTCGGCCCGTTCGGGCTGATGCAGCTCGCGGCGGACGGCATCAAGCTCGCGTTCAAAGAGAGCATCGTCCCGGCCAAGACCGAGCACGTCCTCTTTGTCGTCGCGCCCTGCATTGCGGTGGCCGCCGCGTTCCTGTCATGGGCGGTGATACCGATCGGCCTCTGGTACAACGTCACCTACTGGATCGCCGACATCAACATCGGCATCCTCCTCGTCTTCGCTTTCAGCTCGCTCAACGTGTACGCGATCGTGCTCGGCGGGTACGCGTCGAACAACAAGTACTCGCTGCTTGGAGGGATGCGCGCCGCGGCGCAGCTCATCAGCTACGAGGTGGCGCTCGGCCTTGCACTCGTGCCCACGTTCATGATCGCCGGCTCGCTGCGGCTACGGGACATCGTCGACTACACCGTCAGCTGGGGCCCGTATCACGGGCCGATCCCGCTCATCCTCCTCACCCCGATCGGATTCGTCATCTACCTCACCGCGGCCGTCGCGGAGACCAACCGCGCGCCGTTCGACCTGCCCGAAGCGGAGCAGGAGCTGATCGGGGGCTTCCTCACCGAATACACCGGCCTGAAATTCGTCATGTACTACCTGGCCGAGTACGTGAACATGATCACGGTCTCGGCGCTGGCCGCCATCCTGTTCTTCGGCGGCTGGAACCTGTGGTTCATACCACCGGTGCTTGCCTTCTTCATCAAGATCGTCCTGTTCCTCTTCCTATACATTTGGTTCCGCGGCACGTTCCCGCGCCTGCGCTACGACCATCTGATGCGCCTGGGTTGGAAGGTGCTGCTGCCGCTGGCAATCGTCAACGTGATCGTCACGGGGATCGTCATCGTGGCGGCGCAGGGGTAGACGTGGCGGACGAAAACGACCAGAAGCAGTCAGAGCACCCAACGCCACTCAGGCGTCCGGGCGAAAAGGTGCCGCCGAGACCGGAGGGCGGCGAGCGCCCAAGTGTCATGGGGGACGTGGCCGCGCTTGCGGGCGGGCTGAAGACCACGCTCTCCGAGTTCTTCAAGCCGGTCGTCACCACCGAATATCCCGAGGACAAGACGGTGCGCTCGGAGCGGTATCGAGGGCGGCACTACCTGCGCCGGTATGACAACGGCCTCGAGCGGTGCATCGGCTGCGAGCTTTGCGCCGCCGCGTGTCCGGTCGGCTGCATCCTCGTGATCGCCGCCGAGAACACCGAGGAGAAGCGCGTCTCTCCGGGCGAGCGCTATGCCAAGACGTACGAGATCAACATGCTGCGCTGCATCTTCTGCGGGTACTGCGAGGACGCGTGCCCGGTGCAGGCGATAGTGCTGGGACCCGAGTACGAGCTGTCGGACATCAGCCGCGAGAAGTTCATCTTCACCAAGGAGAAGCTGCTGGAGCCGCTGCCGCCTGAAGTCGAGGCCCGATTGAAGGCTAAGCCAGCTTCAGCCCCTCACCCTAGCCCTCTCCCCGAAGGGGAGAGGGGAAATACCACAGCCTAGATTTGGCGATAGCCGTTTTCTTCATCGCCGCCCTGATGGCTGTCGTGGGTGCCGTCGGCGTGATCAGCTTTCACGAGCCCATTCGCAGCGTGCTGAGCCTGGTCGTGGTGATGATCGCCCTCGGCATCCTGTTCTTGCTGCTGAGCGCGCAATTCATCTTCGTCGCCCAGATCATCGTGTACGCCGGCGCCGTCATGGTCCTGTTCCTCTTCGTGATCGCGCTCTTCGGTCCCGCGCGCGAGTTGGCCCGGGCGAACCTGCGCTTCCAGTCCTGGCTCGCCGCCGTCTTCGTCCTCGCGCTTCTGATCGTGATCTGGACGATGCTCTCGGGCGTCCAGTACAGGCAGCCCGACACCACCGACCTCTCCGTGTTCGGCACCGTGCAGTCGATCGCCGTCGGACTGTTCACCACCTACCTCTACCCGTTCGAGCTGACCTCGCTGTTGCTGCTCGTCGCCGCGATCGGCGCCATCTACCTCAGCCGCAAGCAGGTCGACGATAAATGAGCGGGATGTCGATCGGCGGATCGCAGCTCGACGCGTCCTGGTTCCTGATCCTGAGCGCGATCCTCTTCACCATCGGCGCGGTCGGCGTGTTGGTGCGGCGCAACCCTCTGGTGATCCTCATCTGCATCGAGCTGATGCTGAACGCGGTCAACCTCACGCTGGTCACCTTCTCGCGCCAGCTGGAGAACCTCGAGGGCCAGCTCTTCACGCTGATGTCGATCACGGTCGCCGCGGCCGAGGCGGTGGTGGGGCTGGCGATCCTGGTTGACATCTTCCGCACCCGCGACGTCGAGGACGTCGACGAGCTCAGTGAGATGAAGGGATGACGTCGAGCCAGCTCGCGCTGCTGGTCCTCCTCCTCCCGGCCGCCGGCGCGATAGTGCTCGTGGGCCGCGGCTGGCGGCTGCCGCGCATCGTGACGCAGATCGTCGGTCCGGGCGTGGTGTGGGCCTCGTTCGTCGCCACGCTGGCGCTGTTCTTCGGCAAGGCGTCCGGCGACTTCACGTACTGGACGTGGATCCAGAGCGGCTCGTTCCAGGTGCCGTTCAACCTGCTCGTCGACAACCTCTCGATCTTCATGTGCCTGGTCATCACCGGGGTCGGCGGGCTGATCGTCACCTACTCGGTCGGTTACATGGCGCACGAGGACGGCCCGAGCTACGCGCGCTTCTTCACCTACATGGACGTCTTCATCTTCTCGATGCTGCTGCTCGTCCTCGCCGGGAACTTCGTCTGGCTGATCGTCGGCTGGGCGCTGGTAGGCCTGAGCTCGTACCTCCTGATCGGCTTCTGGTACCAGCGCCGTTCCGCCGTGCTCGCGGCGCGAAAAGCGTTCGTGATGAACGTGATCGGCGACATCGGCATGATCCTCGGTGCCTTCGTCCTGTTCCTTTCGTCTCACCAGACGACCTACGCAGGGGTCTTCGCAGTTGCGACCAACTGGTGCCCGCCCAACCACTTTTGCGACAAGGCCTTTCACAGCGACAACGCCATGCTCGAGCTCGCCGCGTTCTTGCTCCTGGTTGGCGCCGTTGCGAAGTCCGCGCAGATCCCTCTCCATACCTGGCTGCCCGACGCGATGGAAGGCCCCACCCCCGTGAGCGCCCTGATCCACGCCGCGACGATGGTCACCGCGGGCGTGTACCTGGTCGGCCGCATGGCTCCCATCTACGACATCGCCGTGTATGCGCATGGCGCTGTCGCGATCGTTGGCGCGGTCACCGCCCTGTTCGCCGCTTCGATCGCCATCGTCCAGACCGATATCAAACGCGTTCTGGCCTACTCGACGATGAGCCAGATCGGGTACATGTTCCTGGCGGTCGGCATCGGCGCCTACTCCGCCGGCTTCTTCCACCTTCTCGCCCACGCCTTCTTCAAGGCTCTCCTTTTCATGGCCGCCGGCAATGTCATCCACGCGATGCATGACGAGCAGGACATGCGCAAATACGGCGGCC
>DASWGF010000228.1:0-3327 GCA_036393875.1 Candidatus Dormiibacterota bacterium | reverse complement strand
AGCCGATTCGGTTTCGGAAATGCTGTCGTCCACGTCGCTCGGGAGATCATCCCACGCTCAGACTTGGCCCGCGCGCCGGAAGGCCAGCCTGGAATCCCGTGCACGCCGTTCACAATAAGCGCGCCGATTTCCGGCCTCAATGAGCGGCGGGTTCACAGAATGAAAGCAGCGCTGGCGGTCGCCGTGGTCCTCGTGTCCGCCTGCGCCGACACCCCGCCGCCTTTCACGGCCGACGTGAACGTCTCAGCGTCGCAGACGGCTTCCGTGGGCGGTCGCGCCCAGCTCGTGGTCAACGTCACCAACACAGGTCCTGCCATCCCCCACCTCGGCCTGACCTTTCTTTCAGCGGACAAGTGGTACGAGCGACACACCCTGACCGACCCAGGCGGATGCACGGTCGCCACGGACTATTCGGCGCTCGACTGTGGCGACCTGGCCGCAGGTGCCTCGGCGACTTTCTCCATCACCGGCACCGCCGGCCAGCCGGGCACATTCCATTACGAGCTGGAGCTGCGCGAGCTGGTGCGACCTTTCCATTACGTCAACGACCACCCGAACGGCGCCGACGCCCAGTCCTGGGACGAAACGATCAGCGCGGCCTGAAGCCCTGCCGGAGGGGGATGTTTACGCGAGTCGCACCGAGCCGTCCTTGGCCAGGGTCCAGTCAGGGTTGGTGGCGACCTCCCACACGTAGCCGTCGGGATCGGCGAACGCGCCGGTATAGCCGCCCCAGTCCGCGCGACCGGCTGGACGGGCGATCGTCGCGCCCGCCCGCTGGGCTTCGGCGAGCACTGCGTCGACTTCTTCGGGAGAACGGACGTTGTGTGCCAGCTCGATCCCGGGCGCGCCATGCCCGCCCAGCGACGTCCACAGCGCGAAGACCATGCCGCCGGCCTGGAAGAACACGATTTCGTCGTCCGGCTGCTGGGCACCAGACCATCCGAGCGCCTCGTAGAAAGCGCGCGCGCGGCCCAGGTCCTTCACGCCGAGCGTCACCACGCTGATCCGCTGTTCCACCCGCCCAGTATCGTGTGCCGGCGCCGCAGTGCCCATGCCGACCATAAACAAACCGACCGTCGGTCTGCTATAGTGAGCCGATGGCTCGGACGGTCAATCCAACCCTGCATACGGTCCGCCGGGACGCGTTCCTCGATGTGGCCCAGCGCCTGGTTCAGACCAAGGGCTACGAGGCGATGAGCATCCAGGACGTGCTGGGCGAGCTCGAAGCGTCCAAAGGGGCCTTCTACCACTACTTCGATTCGAAGCAGGCGCTGTTGGAAGCGGTGGTCGAGCGGTTCGCCGACGGCGCGATGGCCTCCCTGGCGCCAGTCTTGAACGATCCCGAGCTGCCGGCCCTCACCAAGCTGGAGAAAGTCTTCGCCGGCATCGCCTCCTTGAAGGCGGAACAGAAGGAGCTGATGCTGGCGATCATCGAGGTCTGGAACTCGGACCACAACGCGATCGTCCGGGAGAAGGTGCGGCGGCTTTCTGAACGCATCATGGTGCCGCTTTTCTCAGCCGTCGTGAGGCAGGGCGTCAACGAGGGCACGCTCAAGGTGGATTCGCCCGACGAGACGGCGAGGGTCTTGGTGTCCCTGATGCAAGGCTTTCAGCTGCAGGCCACGGATCTTTTCGTCGCGCGCCAGGCCGGCACCGTCAGCTTTGAGGTCGTGCAGCGTGCAGTGGCTGCCAACACCGAGGCGTTCGAAAGGATCCTCGGCATTCCGAAGGGGTCGGTGAAGCTGACCGACGAGCCGACCCTGCGTTTGTGGTTCGGCTGATTAGAGAGAGAGGAAAACAATGGCAGCGATCATCGAAGTCGAAGGACTGACCAAGAGCTACGGCAGCAAGCGCGGCATCGCCAACGTCTCGTTTTCGGTCGAGGAAGGCGAAGTGTTCGGCTTCCTGGGCCCGAACGGCGCGGGCAAGACGACGACCATCCGGCTGCTGATGGCGCTGCTGCACGCCGACGCGGGCGCCGCGCGGATCGCGGGGCTCGACTGCTGGAAGCAATCGCTGGAAATCAAGCGGCTTGTCGGCTACTTGCCGGGCGAGCCCGCGCTCGATCCCAACCTGACCGGCGGGCAGATCCTCGAGTACTTCGCGAATTTGCGCGGGGGAGTCGACCAGGCTTACCTCAAGCAGCTGATCCAGCGCTTCGATCTCGACACCAGCCGAAAATTCCGCCAGTACTCGACCGGAAACAAGCGCAAGGTGGTTTTGATCCAGGCCTTCATGCACCGCCCGCGCCTTCTGATTCTCGACGAGCCGACAAGCGGACTCGATCCGCTGAACCAGCAGGAGTTCGATCACATGGTCAAAGAGGCGCGCGACGATGGGCGCACGGTGTTCCTCTCATCGCACGTTCTGAGCGAGGTCGAAAAGACCTGCAACCGCGTCGGCATCATCCGTGACGGGAGCATTGTCCGGATCGGTGACGTGGCGGAGGTCAAGGCCATCAAGCGCTACGAGATCACGATCACGTTCGCGAGCGCGGTTCCCGCCGAGACGTTCAAGACGCTGGAGGGCGTGGCCGAAGTGGAGACGCTGGACCACGGACATGCGGTGCGCCTGGCGATGCAGGGGTCGGCGGACGCGGTGATCAAGGCGGCCGCGCGCTTTCCTGTCGTCTCGCTCACCAGCTACGAGCCAAGCCTCGAGGACATCTTCCTGCGCTATTACGAGGCCGAGGGCGTGCCCGCCAAGGAGGCGCAAGGTGTGGTTTAGCAGCGTCTTTCTCAAGACCCTCCGCGATTACCGGGTCGCGATCGTGGGCTGGGGCATCGGAATGGGGCTGGTCGTGGTGTCGCCGATGGCGAGCGTGGCCGCGCTGGTCACGACGCCGCAGGCGCGGGAGCAGCTGATCAGCCTGGCCCAAACGTTCGCCTGGAATGCCGACGCGATCGCTGTCGACACCATCGGCGGCTACGCGACCTTCAAGATCGGCATCTTCATCTTCCTGGTGTGCGTGTGGCCGCTGCTCGCCGCCAGTCGCGCTCTGCGCGGCGAGGAAGACCGCGGCTCGCTCGACGTGCTCCTCTCGATGCCGCGAACGCGGGCGCGAGTGGCCCTGGAGAAGATCGCGGCGCTGTGGACGGCGCTGGTCGCCATCGGCGCGATCACCGGCGTGATGGCGTACCTGGGCGGGAGGGCGTTCAAGGCCGACTTCACGCTGGTCGACGGCCTGCTCTTCGGACTCGACCTGACGCTCATCTGCATGGTCTTCGGCGGCGTGGCGCTCTTGATCTCCCAGTTCACGCACGAGCGCGGCCCCGCCGCGAGCGCGACAGGCTTCCTTCTCGTCGTCTTCATCGTCATCGACATGGT
>DASWGF010000227.1:0-7840 GCA_036393875.1 Candidatus Dormiibacterota bacterium | reverse complement strand
TTCGACGACGACAAGGTTGTCAAGTACGAGACCGCGGAGAAGGACTTCGAGGTTGAAGTTTCGCGCACCCTCAACAAGTGGTGCGTCACCGTCTACCAGCTGCCGGACCGCCAGATCGTGGTCCAGGACTTCTACCCGGAGCGCTGGAAGGCGCTCGCACGCGCCCAGGACTTCATCCGGCTCCTGAACCAGCGCAAGAAGAAGGAAGAGGAAGGCCTCGCCCGGTCCCGCGACGACGACGACTACTAGCTGTCGCTAGAATTCACCGCTCGTGAGCTGGAGTTTTAAAACGGGCGAGGACTTCGTCCTCACCCGTGTACTCCTGGCAACGACTGGGAGGCGTCTTGTAGGTTCGCGCATGGGTGACGGCCGGACGAAGTCCGGCCTTAGGGCGACGCGTTTGATTTGTTTTAAAGGGCAATAAGGATGAGCTGGAGTTTTGTGCGACGGGAGTGGGGTGCTGTCACCTTTGTGCTGACGGTGCTCGTTGGTATGGTCGTGGTGCCGGTCGCGCTCTTTTTCACGAACGTGGCTCCCAGCCCGGTGCTGGGTCCGGCCATCACGACCGCAAGCAGCGCCCGCGCGAGCGGAGTCAGCTCGCCGACCCCGACCCCGACGCCGACGAAGTCGCCCTAGCCGCCAGGCTTCAACCGGCGAGTTGCCACAGCAGGCGATCGCCGTTCGACCGGACGATGTCGTCGAGCGGCAGCACCAGGTCCGCGTAAGGCGCGCTCCCGGTGCTCACCCGCATCTCGATCACATCCGCCAGGCGCAGGCGTGCCGTCTGGGCGCAGTCACGCAAGAACGTGAAGACCACCGGGCTCACGAGGTTGAGGACGTGGGCCGCGTGAGCGGGTGCGCCGTCGGAAAGCGTTTCACCGGCGAGGCTGCGGTCGCGGAACGCCAGGACGACGACCTCGTCGCTCAGCATCACGGGTTCGCTCCAGGCGTATGCGGAGCCCTCGATCCCACGCAGGAGTTGAAGCAGCTCGGCGAGCCGGCGCATGGGGGGAGGCGGCCCTTCGATCAGCAGGGGAACGTCCCGGAGCGGCTCCTGGAAGTTTTGCGAGCGGTATTGCGCCGTGAACCCAAGGTCGGAGATCCCGGCGAACGGGGCTGGGACCTTGATCGTCACCTCGGAAAGGGTTTGGTTGCTGGGACGCATTCTCCTGCCGCTGCTTTTCATGACCTATTAACGCACGGGGGCCCCCCAAGTGTCTCCTACGCGTGGACGAGAATTGGGCGGATGTGCAGATGCCGCTGACTGGAATCCGCGTGCTCGATGTCACCCGGCTGCTGCCGGGCCCGTTCTGCACCATGCTGCTCGCGGACATGGGCGCGGACGTGATCAAGGTCGAAGAGCCCTCCACCGGCGACTACATGCGCTGGACGCCGCCCCTGGTCGACGGCCAGAGCGCCCTGTTCAATGCCATCAACCGCAACAAGCGAAGTCTCACGCTGAACCTGAAGTCCGACGCCGGGCGCGACCTGCTGCTCCGGCTGGTGGAACGTTCGGATGTGCTGGTGGAGGGCAACCGGCCGGGCGTCATGGATCGTCTGGGACTCGGCTGGCCCGTACTTCACGCGCGCAACCCGGCCCTGGTCATGTGCTCGATCACCGGATACGGGCAGGACGGCCCGATGGCTTTGCGTGCGGGTCACGACATCAACTATGTCGCCACCGCCGGCGTGCTGGGACTCAACGGGGCGCAAGGCGGACCGCCGATGCCCTTGCCTGTGCAGGTGGGCGACGTCGGCGCCGGCGGGCTGCAGCCGGCGGTCGCGATTCTCGGCGCCCTCGTCGGCGTCCAGCGGGGCGACCAGGGGCGTTGGCTGGACGTCTCCATGACCGATGGCGCGGTCAGCTGGCTGGCGTTAGCCCTCGCGCAGCAGGGCGCTGGGGAAGAAGTCGGACGCGGCGACCACCGGCTGACGGGCCGTTACGCCTGCTACCGGGTCTACGCGTGCAAGGACGGGGGCTACTACAGCGTGGGTGCGCTGGAGCCGAAGTTCTGGACGGAGTTGTGCAACGCAGTGGGCCTACCGGACCTCATCGAGATCCAGTTCGCCGCCGGCGAGGACAGGGCGCGCGCGCACCGGGCGATGGAAGCGGTGTTTCTATCGCGGACGCGATCGGAGTGGGAGCGGGACCTGGCCGGGCTGGAGCTTTGCTGCGAGCCCGTCCTCGACCTGAGCGAGGTGGCGTCGCATCCGCAGATCGCTGCTCGCGGCCTCGTCGTAAATGCTCCAGCCGGCGTCGAGGTCCGACCCGCGGTGCAGATGCGGGCCGACTGGCGCAGGCGCGATGCGCCCGGGCTGGGAGAGCACACGGCTGAGATCCTCTCGGAGCTCGGAGTGGACGGAGCGCAGCTCGCCTCGCTTGAGAAAGACGGCGTCGTCTAGCGGGCTAGCTCGTTCCAGACCGCCTTTACCTGGGCCAGCGTGTCTTCACGCGTCCCGCTGTTGTTGATGACGTGGTGGGCAAGCCCTCGTTTGTTCTCGATGGGCATCTGGGCGGCGATCATCGCCCGGGCGCGCTCGGGCGTGAAGCCTCGGCCCGACACCAGACGCTCGACCTGGATCTCCTCAGGGACGTAGACGAGGACGACCGAGGAAAAGAGCCGCTCCAGCCCGTTCTCGAACAGAAGTGGGACGTCCTGCACGACCACCTCGGCGCCACGCTCGGCTGCCTCCGCCGTGCGCTTAGCCATCCACTCGCGAACGAGCGGATGGACGATGGAGTTGAGTCGTCGCCGGGCATCGTCGTCACGGAAGACGAGCTCCCCGAGCCGCGACCGATCGATATGGCCGCTTTCGACGTAGGCGTCACCGAATTCGCGCACGACCGCATCGAAACCGGGGCTGCCGGGTTCATAAACCGCATGCGTGGCCTCGTCCGCATCGACGACCTGAGCGCCCAGTTCCCGCATCATCTCCGCCACGGTCGATTTTCCCGACCCGACGCCTCCCGTCAAGCCTATGAGCTTCACTTAGGATTTGGCCTCAGTGGGGGACGAAGAGAAGTTCGACGCGATCGTCGTGGGCGCCGGGCCGGCAGGGACGGCCGCCGCGTACACGATGGCGAAGGCGGGGCTCCAGGTGGTTCTGCTCGAGCGCGGGCCCAAGCCGGGCTCGAAGAACGTCATGGGCGGCATTCTGTACAACCATTACCTCGAAGAGATCGTAGGGGACGTCTGGAAGGAGGCGCCACTCGAGCGTCCGATCATCGAAGAACGGCGGTGGATCATGACGTCCAACGCCTACATCGGGATCGACTACAAGAACCTCCGCAACCGGGAGCGACCGCATTCTTTCTCGGTCCTGCGGGCGCGGTTCGATCCGTGGTTTGCCGACCAGGCGGAGAAGGTCGGAGCGGTCGTGGTGCCCGAGACCGTGGTCGAGAGACTCATCGTCAAGAACAACCGCGTGGTCGGCGTCGGCACGGGTCGTGGGGATGACCTCTACGCCGACGTGGTCGTCGTCTGCGAAGGCATCGGCCTGGGAGTGGGTCTGCTGGAGAAAACGGTCATCAACGGCAAGCCGCTCCGACGAAAGCTGCGTGCGAACGAGGTCGCGATGGCGGTCAAGGAGATCATGCAGCTCGATTCGGGCCTCATCGAAGAGCGCTTCAACTGCGAGGCCGGAGAAGGCTGCACGATCGAGTGCTTCGGCGACTCGACCATGGGCATGTCCGGCTTCATGTTCATCTACACGAACAAAGACACCCTGTCGGTGGGCGGCGGCGCGCTGCTGAGCGAGTTCAACACCACGCTGCGAAGCCCCAATGATCTCATGGAGCACTTCAAGAACCACCCCAGCGTCATACCTCTGCTGCGAGGCGCCGAGACCGTCGAATACCTGGCTCACCTCATCCCCGAAGGGGGGTATCGAGGCATTCCGAAGGTTTATGGCCCCGGCTATCTGGTCTGCGGCGATGCGGCGATGCTGTCGAACCCCGTCCACCGCGAAGGCTCGAACCTCGCGATGGTCTCCGGCCGTTTGGCGGGTGAGACGGTCATCCATGCCAAGGAGACAGAAGACTTTTCCGAGCATCGCCTGCACGAGTACAAGGGCAAGCTCGACAACTCCTGGATCATGGCCGACATGCGCAAGTACGACAAGGCGGTGCCGCTTCTCGAGCACAACCCGCAGCTGCTGACGAAGTATCCGGAGATCGCGGACCGCGCCCTCGACGAGTTCTTCAGGGTGGATGGAACCTCGAAGTGGGAGAAGCAGTCGAAGATCCTGAAGATGGTGCGCAAAGAAGGCGGGCTGAAGATGATCTGGGACACCGTGAAAGCCGGTTGGGCGATGAAGTGATCTTCAGCCCTGGCTATTGGCGACGTTGATCTCGATCGTGTGGTAGCCGCTCGCTCCGGTGGGGTAGCTGGCCGTAGACTTCGCATCCTGGGTCGCGCCGCTGCTGTCCGTAGCGCGGACTCGCAGCCGGTAGGCGCCTTCCTTCCCCGGCGTCCACGCCGCCGACCACAGGACCCACGTCAACGGTGAGAGGGGCGGCTTGAAGTCGGCCGGCGACCAGCTCCGTCCGTCGGTGCTGTACTCGACCTTGTTGATCCCCCGGGTGCCTGCGAACGCCACGCCCGACAGCGAGATCGCACCGAGCTTGATGATGGCGCCGTCGCGTGGCACGTCAAATCGGGCGGTGGTCTTGACGACCGCGTTGTGGTCCCAACCCTGGGCCTCCCAGTAGCCGCCGCTTTCGTGGTCGACCAGCTCGATCGAGTCGAGCCACTTGGGTCCCTTCATGCCGTAGTGGCCGGGCAGCAGGATTCGGGCTGGAAACCCGTGCGCCGCCGGTAGCGGGGCGCCGTCCAGGTCGTAGGCGACCAGCAGCTCGGGCGCGCCCCGGATCAAGCTCATCGGCAGGCTCTCCGCGTATCCGTCGCTCGCCTTGAACGCCGCCCATGTGCCATTAACGCGCGGGCTCGCCATCGCCAGGAGGTCCTTCAGCCTCACGCCTTTGAAGCTCCCGGTACTCATGAGCTCGCCGCCCACGTTGTTGCTGATGCACTCCATGGTCACGTACTCCGTGGAGCTCGGCAGGGCGCGAAGGTCGGCCAGCGACAGCTTCATGGGCTTGTCGACAGCCCCGCCGACGCTCAGGCTCCAGCCGTGCGCGTCCACCACCGGATCGCTGAAGTTCTTGGAGACGACGTAGAAGTTTGCGACCGGGGTCACCTCGGGGCTGGCGCCGCTGAGACCGGCCTCAGGCGGATTGAAGATCGCGCGATACCAGTCGGGCACGAGCCGCAGCGCCAGCACACCCAGGCTGACAGCGCCGATCGCGAGCGGAACCGCGCCGAGCGTGCGCCGGCGGCCGGGATCGGCTTGGTCGGGCAGGAGGCCGGCCGACCCCATCTGCAGGATCACGCCGTAGATCGCGAAGAGCAACCCCCAGACCAGGGGAGTGGTCGGGCCGTCGTTGAGCCCGAGGAACCCAACTCCAGAGATCGGCAGGAGCAGCGCCGTCACCACCAACCAGCCGATGCCCGCGAACACGAGCGCGGACTGAGCCAAGCGCCAGCGACCGCTGGCCACCGCCCAAGCAGCGCCCAGAACGCCGAGCCCGACCACCATGGCCACGATCAGGCCGAACTCCTCGACCACCTTGCCCGCGTGCTGAAGGGTGTCGATCAGGAAGCCGAAAACGAACCCGGGCATGATGGCCAGCACCGGCCCGCTCAGGGCCTGGGGGAGCGGCCGGAGGCCGAGAAAACTGCCGGCCAGGTACATCAGCGCCACCAGGGCGAGCCCCGCCAGCGCTCCCCAGATGAATCCGCGGATGGCGGCCGGCCTCCAGCTTGACATCGTCATCACGGTCTAGATACCGCCTGAAGATACGTCGCCGTCAGGGCAAGCAGCGCACAAAGCGACGCGCTTTGCTGTTTAAATCGGGTTACCGGATGTCCGCTCCGATCGTTCCCGAAGATCTCTACCGGTTTCGCTGGATCGATCACGTCCGGCTCAGCCGAGATGGGGAGCGCGTCGCCTACCAGCTGAGCTGGGCGGATGGCGAGGCGCGCCAGAATCGCAGCCGGATCGTGGTCAGGCGCCTCCTCGAGCCCGAGCCGGTGGACGCGACCGCGGGACCGCGGCGAGACCATTCGCCGGAATGGTCGCCCGATGGCCGGCGGGTCGCCTTCGTGAGCCGGCGCGGCCCCGTGGATCAGGTGTTCGTGCTCGACATGGCGAGTCCGGGAGACGCTCGCCAGGTCACCTCGCTGGCAGAGGGAGCAGGCAGCCCGCTGTGGTCTCCCGACGGGAACGCCATCGCTTTCATCGGCACGGTCCTGGGCGATCCGGAGGCTGTTGTGGACGACCCCCGACCGCCCGAGAACAAGGACCAGCTGCGCCGCGCTCCCGTCGCGCGCATCGCCCGCCGTCTCGACTACAAGCACGACGGCCAGGGCTTCGTCGACGGCCGCTACCACCATCTGTTCGTAGTGCCCGCAACCGGTGGCGACGTTACGCAGCTGACCAGTGGTGCCTGGGACGTTGCCGGCTTCGACTGGTCGCCAGATGGCAAGCAGCTCGTGGTCGCGGGCAACGCCGAACCCCAGGGCGACTTGCAGAGAGCCCTCAACCTCTACGTGGTCGACCTGGCCGGCAAGCGTTCTCGGCTGGCCGGGGGCTTCTATCTCGCCTCACCCGCTTGGTCGCCACGCGGCGACCTGATCGCATTCATCTCACCCAACGGACTCGAAGCAGGCCTCCTGGAGCGGCTGTGGATCGTCCCGTCTGGTGGCGGCGACCAGCGGTGCCTGACCATCGGGCTGGACCAGTCGGTGGGCGACAGCATCATCACTGACATGCGCGCGGGCCACGGCACGCGCTTGGTCTGGTCCCGAGAGGGCGATCGCCTCTATTTCCAGTCCAGCGGGCCTGGCGTGGCCTCGGTTTACTCATGTGACCTCGAAGGCAACGTCCGACCCGAGATCGGCGGCCAGCGCCGGATTTACGACTTCGACGTGGCCTCGGGCGTCTTCGCCTTCTGCGCGTCGGACACGACCAACCCGGGCGAGCTGCACATGTTCACGCGGGGCGCCGAAGCGCGCGTGACAGACCTGAACCCGTGGCTTCACGAACGCTACGTCGCCCAACCGGAGCGCCACTCGTTCACAGCGCCCGACGGCTGGGTGGTCGAGGGTTGGCTCTTGCGGCCCGACCACTTCGACGCGGGTCGCCGGTATCCCCTCATCCTGGAGGTCCACGGCGGCCCGCACGGACAGTACGGGTGGGCATTCTTCCACGAGCTCCAGGTCCTCGCCGGAATGGGCTACATCGTGCTGTACATCAACCCGCGCGGCTCCGATGGATACGGTGAGTTTTTCCGCCGTCAAGTCGTCCGGGACTGGGGCGGAAAGGACTTCGTCGACCTGATGACCGCGCTGGACCAGGCCATCGAGACGACCGGCAACGTCGACGTGACCCGCATGGGCATCGGCGGCGGTTCGTACGGTGGCTATATGACGAACTGGGTGATCGGACAGACCAATCGGTTCTCAGCCGCAGTGGCGATGCGCTCCATATCCAACCTGGTGAGCGAATACGCCCAGCACGACATCGTCCTGTGGGGCGCCCTGGAGCTCGGTTCGCCGCCCTGGCCAGACCAGGACGAGCTTTGGAAGCGATCGCCCATCCGCTACGTGCAGAACATCCAGACCCCTCTGCTGCTCACGTGCGGTGAGATGGACCTGCGCACCGCGATCTCGCAATCCGAAGAGCTTTTCGGGGCGATGCGATTCCTCGGCAAGACGGTCGAGATGGTCCGCTTCCCCGAGGAGTCGCACGACCTCTCGCGCAACGGCCGGCCCGACCG
>DASWGF010000226.1:0-4643 GCA_036393875.1 Candidatus Dormiibacterota bacterium | reverse complement strand
GGCCAGCAGTGGAATGCCCGCCCCGACCGACTTCTGGACGATCTCGTATCCCGCGCGCCCGCTCACGACCAGCAGCATTGCGGAGGCAGGCAGGCGGCCGTCGAGGAGCAGCCGTCCGACCACCTTGTCGACCGCGTTGTGGCGGCCGATGTCCTCGCGCAATGCGACGACCTCACCATCCGCATCGAACAGGCCGGCTGCGTGGAGACCGCCGGTGCGTTCGAACACGCCCTGGCCGGAGCGGAGCTTGTCGACGAGGCCTGGAAGCTTGACGGGATCAAACCGGGGCCCCGCCGGGAGCACCGCTAAGTCGTGGCGAAGGTCTTCGATCATCTGCGTGCCACAGACTCCACACGCCGAGCTGGCCAGCATCGAGCGCTCAGGCTTCCGTCGCGGTTTGGCCACCAGGTGCACGTCCACCTGATTCGACTCCACGAGGACGGCCTCGACCTTGACCCGGCCTTCGGTCTCCCCCGCCTCTGCGCTGATGCGCAGTCCGCCCACGTCTCGCGCCGAACGGATGATGCCCTCGGCGAACAGCAGGCCAAGGGCAAGCTCGATGTCCGCGCCAGGCGTGCGCATGACGACAGCGAGTGGCGCGCCGTCGAGGAGGAGCTGGAGCGGTTCTTCGGTGACGACGGCATCGGGCGCGTCGGTCCATTCGCCCGCCGCAAAGCGGCGGATCCGCAGTCCCGGCGCGGCGGGCTTCGCCATCTACTGGCCCTCGGCCACGCGCAAGCGGCGCGCCGACCGCGGGACCGCCGTGGCGATCTGGAAGCCACGCCAGGAGGTGACCCGCTCGGTGCGCAGCTCGACGGCGGACGGAACCTCATCGACGTCGATGCCATACCGCTCGGCGATCGCGGCACGATCGCCGGCGCTCCCGAACGTTCCTCGGACGCAGGCGCCGACCATGAGCGACGGCCGGAAGCTGTGATGCGATTCGACCACCAGCGCGCCAGGAGATCCAGTGCGAGCGCGGCCGCCGGTGGGCGCCATCATCACGGTGCCACGGTCCACCTCCCAGAGCGCCGGCTGAATGACCGGAGCCCCACCTTCGAACCAGCAGGCGTAGCCGCGCGGCACACCCGCCAGCCGGCGGCCCACCTCTGCCGGCACCGCCGGGACTCTGGCGGCTTGCGCGGGCGGGAACGGCCAGACGTCGATGATCTCGACATCGTTCGGATGCAGCTGGAGCACGATGCGGTTGTACGGCATCCATTCGCGAGGCAGGCGCGCGATGTCCAGGAGATAGCCCGTAACGAACGGGACGTTGCGGAGCGCATACCCGGCCATCCCCAGGTACAGACCTGGGCCGCTGAGGGCTGCGCGCACCTGGTTCGAGAGGGACAGTGGATCGAAGACCTCCAGGGTGCCCCGCATCAGCACGGCTCTCGAGCCGCCGTCGACAAAGAAAGCCGCGCGCGGGTCGCGCCGCGCCATCAGGTTCTTGGCCGCGTACCGAGACGTGGTCATCCAGATCGATCCCGCCGCGAAGCTGTAGGCGGCCGGGTTGACCAGCGGGAGACGCGCGGCTCGAAGAGCCAGCATGCCGATCTGGGCTCGGCCCAGGATCGCGTGGACCTCGCGGCTCAGGCGCACGTGTTGAACATTAGGACTCAGACCGTTCGAGGGTGGCCCGGATGCGTTCGAGCGCTCGTTCGAGCCGCTGCTTGACGACCCAATCGAGGCGTCTGGCGACGAGCGCGCCGATCACGGAAGCCGGGGGCACGTATGCGATCCGCAGTTCGACCCGGACGCCTTTCGGCGCCTTCGTGAACGTGAAGCCGCCTTCCTGCTTGATCAGCCCCGACTCCGACACCCAGCCGATCTCGTGCGGCCGGCGCCAGCGGTTCAGTCGCAGAACGTTCCGCAGCGGCAAGCCCATGGCCACCATCTCCACATTGAAGCGCGCGCCAATGCCGGTGCTGGTTGATCCGATCGGCTCCCACCTGGTCACGCCCTCCAGCACCTTGGCCACGGGGTGGTAGTCGGCGAAGTAGTCAAAAGCGCGCTCCGGCGACGTGTGAATGACGACCGCGGCCGAGAACTCGAGCTTGGCCATCGCCTCAACATATCTGGTGTGACGAGTTGGACCGGCGGACGCGTGACCCTCGAGGATTCGGTGGCGTCCTCGCGTCCGGTCACCGGTCGCGAGCTCCGCGAGAGCTTCTACCTGGACATGCCGAAGCTGACGCTCGGACTCGTGACCCAACGAGGTTCGTCGCTGTTTCTGGGTCCGCTGGAGATCATCAGCTTCGGACGGGCAAAGACGACGCGGTCGAGCGTGGAGCTGCCGATCGAAGGCGGCCTGCTGGTCGGGAATCGTGGTGGTCGCCTCCGCATCGAGGCGGGCAAGGGCCGGCTGACGGCATCGGTCGAGGGATACCGGCCCCGCCTGCCTCGGCCCCTCTATGTGCTGACCCAGCTGCCGTTTCATCACACGGTCATGCGCCTGCATCTGCTGTGGCAGCGCGGTCGGCAGCCGGAACCCGGCGTGCCCGTGCCCCCGACTCGGCGGGCGGCAGCAGCTGCGATCGACGTCGGTCTGTTCGCCTTCGTGGCGCTCGTCGCCGGGAGGCGCCGTCGCCTCGCTGCGATCGCGGCCATCGGCGCCGGCTACCACATCGCGTGCTGGAGCATCTCCGGGCGCACGGTCGGGGGCATGATCACCGGGCAGCGTGTGGTGTCGATCGACGGGTCGCGGATGAGCCCAGGCCAGGCGATTGTCCGCCTGCTTGCGCTGCCCCTCGCCGCGTTGCGACTCCGCGCGGTCCACGACGAGATCGCCGGCACCGAGGTCATCGCCGACCAGCCCTGAGTCACTAGCATTCAATCGTGGCCGCGGGCGTCGATCTAGTCATATTCGGCGCCTCAGGCGACCTTGCGCGTCGCAAGATCCTGCCTGCACTGGGAGCACTCGTAAAACGCGAGGGGACGAAGCTGCGCGTGATCGGCGCCGGGCGCAGCCACTCCACGAACGATCAGTTCCGCGAGCTGGTGAAGGAGAACAGCGGCAGTCCTGCCCTGGCGACCTCCGCCGAATGGGTGACGCTCGACTACGCGGACCCGGCGACCTTCGCCCCAGTCAACGCCCTTATCACAGGCACCCCTGTCGTCATCTTCTACCTGGCCACTCCACCGGAGACGTTCAATCCCATCCTGGTCGCGATCGCCAACTCGGCGATGGTGACCAAGGGTGACCCCTCGCGCCGGGTGGTCCTCGAGAAACCCCTGGGCTTCGACCTGAAGTCAGCCGCGAACCTCAACAGCCAGCTCGCGACGGCCTTCGATGAATCGCAGGTGTACCGAATCGACCACTACCTCGCCAAGGACACCGTTCAGAACGTGCTCGCTTTTCGCTTCTCGAACTCCCTCTTCGAGCCTGTCTGGAATCGCAACCTGGTCGAGACGATCCAGATCACCGTTGCCGAAGAGGAGGGCATCCGGCAGCGGGCCGGGTACTACGACCAGACCGGAGCCGTGCGGGACATCTTTCAGAACCACGTCCTCCAGCTGCTCGCGCTGGTGACCATGGAGCCGCCGACCACGTTCGATCCCGATTATGTTCGCCGGGCCAAGCGCGCGGCCCTTCGCGCAATGTCGCCGCTGGACGTGACGTCCGCGGTGCGCGGCCAGTACGAGGGCTACCTGGACGAGCCCGGCGTCGCGCCCGAGTCCCGGCGTGAGACATATGCAGCCGCGCGGGTGTCGATCGAGAACTGGCGCTGGGATGGAGTGCCGATCTTCGTACGCACCGGCAAGGCACTGCGCCGCCGCGCCACCGAGGTCGTGATCAAGCTGCGTGATGCTCCACTGCTTCGCATCGGTGGCCGCCGCCAGCGCGGAATCCCAACCCTGATCGTGATTCGGGTCCAGCCCGACGAGGGGATCACGCTGCGGATCGGCGCCAAGCGCCCCGGGCCGAAGTTCGAGCTCGTGCCGGCGGGCATGCGGCTCGACTACGCCAAGCTCACACGCGCCCCACTGCCGGACGCGTACGAAAACGTGCTCTCAGAGGTTTTGGCCGGCGGCCATTCGGCCTTTCCTGGCGCGGAGGAGATCGAGCTGCAGTGGGAGATCGTCGATCCGTTGATCAAGGCCTGGGAGGCTGAGGGCCACCCCGAGGTCTACCCCGTCGGGTCGTGGGGTCCTCGGGCCGCCGACGACCTCGTCGCCGCCGGCGGCGGCGGCCGCTGGATCGTCAGTGGGGACGAACCCGGCACGGCCTGACTCTTAGCCAGGCCTAATGGCCACGAATGACTTCATGACTCGTCGACGTCTTCGAGCCAGGTTACCTCGCCACTTGTGATGGCCAGCTGAGTCATCGCGGCGTCGAGCGACGCCCCGTGCCAGTGCTTCTCGCCGGGCGGAGCGACGGCCGTATCACCGGCGGCGAGCTCATGCGTCTTGTCGCCCCAGGGCCGCACACGTGCACTGCCCCCGACTATATGAAGCACCTGGCCGCCCGAGTGCGTGTGCCACATGGTGTGCGCGCCCGCTTCGAAGTGCACAAAGGTGACCCGTGTCCTCCCGTCCGTCTCGTACAGCGCGTGCTGCGATGCGCGGCCGTGAAATCGGCCGCCCGAGGGAGGTTTGGAGCCGGACGGGACTTGCTCCGACGCCCTGATCAGCTGCATTTG
>DASWGF010000225.1:0-10276 GCA_036393875.1 Candidatus Dormiibacterota bacterium | reverse complement strand
AAGCTTTGGCGCGGATCAAGGCAGCCGGGGTCGAGGTCATCGCATGCACCGGGCGCCCTTTCCCGGGGGCGCTGCCGTGGGTGCGGCAGTTGGGGTTGGACGGGCCGATCATCTGCTACCAGGGCGCGCAGGTTCGCATGCCGGACGGCGAAACCATCCTCGACCATGGCATCGCGCACGACCTGGCGATGGAGGTCATCCGCTTCGCGCGTGAGCGCGACCTTCACGTCCAGGCTTATCGCGACGACCTGCTGCTGATCGAGCGCGATCGGCCGGAGGCGCATGAATACTCCGAGCACGCGGGTATGGAGATCCATGTGGTGGGCGACCTCGACGAAGCGATGGGCGCGACGACGCCAAAGCTGGTCATCGTCGCCTCGAGCGCGGGGCTGGAAAAGCTGCTGCCGGAGGTCCGGCGGCGCTGGGCAGGCCGGCTCATCGCCGCCACGTCGATGCCGACCTACCTCGAGTTCACCAGCGTCGAAAGCGACAAGGCGTCGGCTCTGCAGTTCGTTTGCGAGCGGCTGGGCGTTCTCCGGGCGGAGACGGTGGCGGTCGGCGACGGCCGCAACGACGCCTCGATGATCGCGTGGGCAGGCCTTGGGGTGGCGATCGAAGGCTCGCCGCCCGAAGTCCAGGCGGCGGCGGACCGCACCATCCCCGGCCCGGGCCGCGGTGGAATCAAGCAGCTCGCCGACGTGTTGGTCGGATCATGAGCACGCTGCTCCTTGTGCACGCCCACCCCGATGACGAGGCGATATCGACCGGCGGCGTGATGATGAAGGCCCGCGCGGACGGGCATCGGGTGCTGCTGGTGACGGCGACCCGCGGCGAGGTCGGCGAGATCCACAACATGGACGAGAAGGCCACCCGTCCCCACCTCGGCGAGGTGCGCACCAGGGAGCTGGAGGAGGCCGCCCGAATTCTTGGCGTCAACCGCTCGGTGTTCCTTGGCTATCGGGATTCCGGCATGGTTGGGACCGCGGACAACGAGAACCCTGAGTCGTTTCACCAGGCCCCACTCGATGAGGCGGCCGGGCGGCTGGAGGCGATCCTGCGCGAGGAGAGGCCTGAGGTCGTGGTCACATATGCCGAAGACGGGACCTACGGCCACCCCGACCACATCAAGGCCCACGAAGTCACCAACGCTGCACTCGACCTCCTGGAGAAGGAAGGCTGGCGCCCGCGCAAGCTCTACTACACGGTGATCCCGCGCTCCGCGATGAAAGCATTCGCCGAGTCGCTGCCGGAAGAGGCGCGCCGCGACAACATCGGCTCGCGAATCCAGGGCACTCCGGATGAGCTGATCACGACGAAAGTTGACGTCGGCGAGTATGTCGATCGCAAACGAGCCGCGTTCGGAGCCCACGTGAGCCAGAACGACCCCAACTCGTGGTTCGCGAGCATCGCCGAGGAGATCTACCGGCTGGCTTTCGGCACGGAGTACTTCCAGCTGGCTCGCGGCAAGCCAGGTTCCGAGCTACCGGAGGGCGACCTGTTCGCGGGTATCGACTAGGAATCACCCCCGCGTAGACTCGAGTCGATGGAGGTCGTCAAGATCACCCCGCGCGGGTACTGCCACGGCGTGGTGGATGCGTTCCGGATCGCCAAGCGTGTCCGCGAGGAAACCGCCGGACCGGTGCACATGCTGGGCATGCTCGTCCACAACACCCACGCGACCGACGACCTACAAGCGCAGGGAATCGCGCTCGTCGATCCGCCCGACCGGCTCGCCGGGCTGGAGGAGATCCAGGGCGGCACGGTCATCTTCACCGCCCATGGCGTGTCGCCCCAGGTCAAACAGCGCGCCGCCGAGCTCGGTCTCAGTGCGATCGACGCCACGTGCTCTGACGTGGTCCGCACCCACGAGCTCGTCGCCGACCTCGCCGGCAAAGGGTATGAGGTCGTCTACATCGGACGCAAAGGACACCCCGAACCCGAAGGAGTCGTCGGCGAGGCGCCGGGGAAGGTGCACCTCGTCCAGGACGCCGCAGACATCGACGCTCTCGACCTGAACGGGGATCGGATCGCGGTCACATGCCAGACCACCCTCTCGGTATGGGACACGGAGGACCTGATCGATCGCGTCAGGTCACGCTACCCGCGGGCTGAGGTTCACAACGAGATCTGCCGCGCCACCCAGGAGCGTCAGGAGGCGGCGGTGGAGGCGGCTAAGGACGTCGACGTGGTGATCGTCGTCGGGAGCTCGCGGTCGTCGAACTCGCTGCGCCTCGTCGAGGTCGTGAAGAAGCTCGGGCAGAAGCCGGCCTACCTGGTCGACCGGCTAGAGGACCTCGACGTCGCCTGGCTGAAGGGGGCCAAGAAGGTGGGCGTCACCAGCGGGGCCTCGACCCCGTCGCAGCTCACCCGTCGCGTGATCGAATACATCGAGGCCCTGGAACCACCCGCGTAACGCTGACACCAGCCCACGCCCCTCTCGTTGAAAAGGGGGAACTCCCCCCTTGAGGCGCCGGGCCTGGCGAAGCCAGCTCCCGGCGCACCTCCTCTACCAACCCTCCCCCCTGAAGGTGGGAGGGGGTTAGGGGCGGCGGAGACGGTTGATGACCCGGCTCAGCCGGCCGGCCGAGGGATGGGATCCCGAAGCGCTCGCGGCCACGGGCGCCGGCTGCGGGGGCGCGGCTTCGGCCGGTGGAGCCGGCGCGGCCGGCTGACCGTCGCGACCTGGCGCAGAGCTTGCCCGCGGGCGGCGCCTGCGCCGTCGCCTGGCGGCGCCGGCCTTTTCGACGGACCCTGAGGGCGCAGTGGCCACGGCCATGGCCGGAGCTTCGACGGGTGGTGGCGGGGAAGCGGCCGCCGCGGTGGAGGCAGCCGGGCGGCGACCGCGGCGCCGGCGCGATGGTGAGGTCTGTGTTGGCGCCGGCCCGGCCGGCGTGGCTTCGGCGTTACGAGGCCGCGCGGCTTGCGTCTTGCGCCGCACGCTGGCCCCCACCTCTCCCTCGGCACACAGCGCCCCGTCGCTGGTGTGCACATCCACCCGCCAGACCACGATGGCTGTGGGCGCGCCGCCCACCGGTGGCCGCTTCTGAGTGAGCGTCCAGCGCGCATAGATCGTTTCGCCGGCCTTGACCGGCCGCGGGAACTTCCAGTTGAGCCACTCCCATTCGGCTACGGATGGGACGGGCATGTCCATCGTTCCGAGCCCGATCGCCACGGCCACCAGGAGCGCCGGCGGGGCGAAGCGGGCGCCCGCGTGGGAGACATCGATCGTGAGGGGGGAGAAGTCGCCCGCCAGTGCGCCAAACAGCGCGATCTCAGCTTCCGAGATGGTTCGCCGCCGGGTCGTCCACTCGCCGCCGAGGGGCAGGTCGTCGAAAGAGATCGGCTCCAGGTCGGAACCGAGTATAGCTGGCCTCCAGGCCGGCAACCCGGGACCAACCTCGCCTCCCCCGGCGTTAACCTATGACGAATTCCACTCCCAGGGAGGGTGTATTTGGATATCGCGTCCGTCCTGCTGGTCACCTCGGTGCTGTTCATCATCGCGTTGGTGCTGCTCACGATCGCCCTGATGCGCATGCGCGGCATGACGCGCCGGCTGCAGGGGGCCCTGGAGGACGAAAGCGGCGCCCGAGACCGCGCGGCGCTCTTGCTCGCGATGGCGTCCGCCGTCAACTCGTCGTTGGGTCTCGAGGAGGTCCTCGACGTCGCGATAGGGCACGCGGGACGCATCATGGGCGCAGTTGCAGGCTCGATGTACCTGGTCGTGCCGGGCAAGGCCGAGATGCGCCGCCAGGCCGCGTACGGCCTCACCCATCGCCCGCGCGGAAGCGTCCGCCCCCTCACCGAGGAGCCTTTGCGGTCGGCGCTGGCGGCCATGCGCCCGGTCGTCGTCCGGCTGGCTGAAGACATGGCACCGGGGCTCGAGGCCGGTGGCCACCCCCAACACGTCCTGGTGGTGCCCGTGCAGCGCTCGAGCCAGCTGATGGGGGCGCTGGAGCTCTACCTGAACGCGTGGCGTGAGCTGACCGAGGATCAGAGCGACCTCCTGATCGGGGTCGCGTCGCAGGCGGCGATCGCCATCCGCCACGCGCAGCTCTTCCAGGCGCAGGAGGAGAACGCACTCACGGACGAGCTCACGAAGCTGCCCAACCGCCGCGCCCTGGCACAGCAGTTCCTGAAGGAGATGCAGCGCGCGCGCCGCGGCCACAAACCCATTGCTTTCTTGATGGTCGACCTCGACCACTTCAAAGGAGTCAACGACTCGTACGGCCACCTGCAGGGAGATGCGGTGCTCGCCGAGCTGGCGTCGATCATCAGCACGGGGGCACGAGAATCGGATGTCTGCGCGCGCTACGGCGGCGAGGAATTCGCGCTGATCCTGCACGAGACCAACGACGCGGGTGCGCGCATCCTCGCCGAACGCATTCGCGCGAAGGTGGCCGCGCACACTTTCCCGGGCGGCCTGAAGCTGACCATCAGCATCGGGGTCGCGGCCACCGCAGAGCCCGCGATTTTCACCTCCCTCATCGAACGTGCCGATCAAGCCCTCTATGCCGCCAAGATGGGTGGACGCAATCAGGTGCGTGTGGCGGACATGAAAGCGGCTCCCGCCCGACAGCAGCAGCACGCGTAACGTCATGGGCGGCGGACCATCGAAGTTCGGCCGGGCCAAATCTCGGCGCTCAGAGGCCATATACGTTCGTCGATGGGCCCCTCGTCGGGCTCTAGCTGATGTTGATTATCTGGTCCGTGGTGATCTCGGTAGTCGGACCGGGGTTACCGAAGGAAGGCGGGCCAGAGCTCGCGATCTCTCTGATAAGCCTTATGGCCTCTTCCTCGCTTACCAGGGCCGCGGCCATTCGACCGTTCGCGAGAATTCCAGAAACCACACCACTTCGCGCAGCTGCCCTAACGTACAGCGTCTGCTTTTCGCTCTCGCCCACCCTGTCATGGTAGGCGTACAAATGGGGGCGCATAGACTTGTCGGCGATGCGTGGGCGCCTACTAATTGCGTTCCTAGGCGCTGCTGCGGGCGTGCTGATCTATGCCGGGGTGTCGGGCGCTTGGCAGTTCATTGAGCGATTCAGTTGGACCGTCATCATCCTCGGCCTTCCGATAGCGGTATATCAACTTTGGCTATTGCAATCCGACCAGAATCGCGTTGCGTCGGAACTGTCCCGCAAACCGTTTCTGATGACAGGATTCGCCCTCACAAAGGACCGGAAGGACGTTGTTCGTGAGATGCAAATCATCCCGATGTGGCCGACCGGTGCGCTGGCGTCGGCCCCCGTCAAGATCGAGTGGACCATGCACAACACTGGCTCCCGAACCGCCAGGGAAGTCGTTCAGAATCTGGTGATCCCGGAGGTTCTTGCTGGTGTTATGCAACCCGGGACGTATCTGCGCTACCCAAGCCCGGACAAACGACCATACATCGCGATACCTAAGCGGGACGTTAACCCTGGCGACACATCCGGGTATCTAACTGAATTTCCTTTTCCCAAGAACACGACGATTATTGAAGTCATCGTCTCAACCTCGATGCTCGACACTGCAGAGACTCTTGAAACGCTTCATATACACGTGCAAGGTCCATAAGATCGACCTGGTCTAGGGCACCGGTGTTCATGGGTACCGGCGCCCTGGCCTCGCCTGCCCCGATCTCTATGTCCCAGTGGGCCGCTACAGTCCACTGGTGGCCCGCTACTGTGTTCGCTGCGGATCGGTGCTGGAGACGCGCTTCATCGAAGGCCGCGAGCTGGAGGCATGCGCGAACGACGACTTCGTCCTGTGGCGCGACCCGAAGGTGGCGTCGGCTGTCGTCGTCGAGGTCGACGGAGGCGTGGTCCTCGGTCGCCGGGCCATCGAGCCCGGTTACGGGCTGTGGTGCCTACCCGGTGGCTTTGTCAACGATGACGAGCATCCCGCCGACGCGGCGATGCGCGAATGCATGGAGGAGATCGGCGCCGCCGTCGAGCTGACGTCGCTGATCGGCGTGTATCACGTCCCCAAGCGGGACGCGCACAGCATCGTCGGGATCGCCTATCGGGCGCGGCTGGTCGACGGCGCTCAGCTCAGTGCGGGCTCCGAGATGCTGGAGGTGAGCGTCTTTCCCATGGAGTCGCTGCCGGCGCTGGCATTTCCGAGCCAACGCCATGTCCTCGACGAATTTCTCAAGTCCCGGGCGTCGGCGGAGGCAGCCTCACCCCCACGCGACGCCGCAGCGGTTCAGCGTGGAAAGCCGCCATCACCAGCGCAAGCGCAATCGCGACGACCGCGCAAGCGGTGAAGCCGGCCGCGTAGCCGTAGTTCTTTACCAGCGAGCCGAAAACCAGCGGCCCGGCGGCTAGGCCCAGGAAGAGGATCGTGCCGTACATCCCCATCGTGACCCCGCGGGTGGATGCCGCCGACAGGTCGCCGAACACAACGCCGATTGCGACGTAGACGGTGGCCATGAAGGGCGTCGCCGCGATGAGCAGGATGGCGGGTCCCCAAAATCCCATCAGGTGACCCAGGACTACGGCGGCACACGACCACACCACCACGCCTACAAACACGATCGGCCAGCGATTCCGGGCCCGGTCTACCAGCCGCCCGCCGGGAATGCGGGACAGTCCATTGGCGACTGCTTGCAGCGCCAGCAGCAATCCAACCTGCGAGCCGGGCAGGTGCAGGGCCTCCTTGCCGAAGATGGGCAGAAAGGCGCCGACCGTGCCCCAGACCAGGGTGGCCGCGATGAGGCCGACCGTCATCGGCACGAAGGCCGCTTGGGCGACGAGCGCGCGGAGCGGCTCGCGCAGCGACAGCCCACGTTGCGCTGACTGCCGTGTGCCGCTCGCAAGGAGGGCCCCGGGCACTGCAAAGACCAGCATCGCTGTCGTGACGGCGACGTCGGTGCGGATATCCAGCCAGGTCAGAAGGAGTCCCGCGATAGAGGGGCCGACGAAGAAACCGACCTGCATGGAAGCCGTCAGCCAGCCCATCGCTCGACCCAGCCGGCCGGACTTTACCGATTCCGTCACTGCCGAAAACAGCGCCGCCTGCTGGGCGCCCGCGCCAAGCCCACCCACGATCTGCCAGACGAACAGCGGAAATACGGTCGTCGTCGCTGCGGTGGCGATCTGCGAACCGGCCGAGACCACCAGCGAGAAGGCGAGGAGCGCGCGTGCGCCGAAGCGGTCGATCAGCAAGCCCGACGGCAGTGAGAGAACCGCCGCCGCCAGTGTGGCCACTGAGAACAGCGCCCCGACCTGGAATCGATCAGCGCCCAGGTCGTGCGCGTAGAGAGGGACCGTGAGGCCGCGCGCCGCCAGGGCCGCAAACGAAGCGCCCGCCGCGATGTAGATGGCGAGCGTTCGGCGCGATTCGAGGACGCCCAGCCGCACCGCTCCTAAGATAGCGGCGCATGGTCCGCGAGCGGGTCGGCGACTGGCGCTTGGCCTGGCGGTTCGCGCTGGCGGGCCTCATCGCCGGCATGCTCGTGACCGCTTTTGGCTACCTGGGCGTGATCGGCAGGTCGTTTGACGCCGCGCAGGATCAGTTGTTTCCCGGTCCGTCCGCCGATCCACGGATAACGCTGGTGGCCATCGACCAGAGATCGAAGGACGATCTCGGTGCGTACCCTTGGCTCAACTCATATCACGCCAAGGTGATCAACTATCTGGCGGGCCTCCACCCCAGGGTGATCCTGTTCGACGTGGTCCTGGATCACGACACGCCGGTCGATCCAGAGAATCCATCCGCCAACCCGGACGCTGAGCTCGCTTCTGCCATCGCCTCGGCCCGCAACGTCGTCCTGGTCTGCACGGCCGACGATGCGCCAAGGCCCGAATTCTCGACGGTCGCGGCGGCCGTGGGCGAGCGCGGCTTTGCGACTCCCGACGCGGCCGACTCTGTTCGCGGCGTTGAGCTGCGTCCGAAGAACACCTGTCCGGAGAACGAGGCGAAGGAGCCCGCCTTCCTCCAGGCGTTGAGGATCTCGCAAGGGATGAGCTCTTCGCTGACGGTCAATGGTGCAGGCACGGAGGCTACGTTCGGGCCGCATCACATCCCGCTCGTCGGGGGCCAGATGCTCATCAACTTCACCAAGGGAGGCAGCCCCACATGCGCCTATGTCGACGCGCTCAACGGCAGCTGCGCACACCCTGAAACCATCACCGACCACATCGTCGTGGTCGGAACGAAGCTGATCGACGCGGGCGACGTGTACTCGCAGGCGGTCAGCTTTCCGCACGACGGCACGTTCTGCCCCGCCAGCCGGACGAAATGCATGCTCGACAACCAGAACTACGGCTACCGGATCATGGGCGACGCGATGAGCACGGTCCTGTCGGATCGCTACGTGCGCGTCCAGCCGGCCATCTCCGTGTATCTGGCAGTCATGCTGCTCTCGGCCATCGTCGGCCTGGTCGTGTACCTGCCTTCGTTCCGCAATGGCGTGATCATCACGGCGGGGCTCATGCTCGGCTACCTGGGCCTGACCTGGGTCCTCGGGCAGAACGGCTACCTCACCGACCCCCTGTACGCTCCGATCGCCATCGCGCTGGCCGCGTCGTTCTCGCTGGGCGCGCGCTATGTGCTCGAGGAGCGCGAACGGCGCAAGGTGGAGCTCATCTTCGGTCACTACATAGACCCGAGGATCGCACGCCAGCTGGCGTCGACCAAGTCCGCCGACGACATCATCTCCCGCGGCGAGAGACGCGACCTGACGATGTTGTTCGTCGACATCCGTGGCTTTACCGCAATGTCAGAGGCGATGCGCGCGGAGGACGTGCTGGCGGTGATCCAGGACTACCTGGACGAGATGAGCGCGCTCATCTTCAAGTGGGACGGCACCATCGACAAGTTCGTCGGCGACGAGGTGGTCGCCATCTGGAACACTCCCGTTGCGCAGCCGAATCACGCGCTGCTGGCGGTGCGATGCGCATATGACCTGGTCCACGAAGCGCCGTCGCTGCTGGCCAAGCTTGCCGCCAAAGGTCTGCCTCCGATCGGTTGGGGCATCGGCATCAACACAGGACCGGCCGTGGTCGGCAACATGGGCAGCAAGGATCGATTGCAGTACACCGCCCTTGGGGACACAGTGAACACCGCGGCGCGCTTCTGCAGCGTGGCGGACCCTTTCACCGTCATCCTCGGCCAGCCGACGTTCGACGCCTGCGCGGAGTACATCGCCGTCGACCAGGTGCCCGGGATCCAGCTCAAGGGCAAGTCAGCAGAAACCTTCCGGATCTTCAAGCTCGGCGCGATTCGCGAGCACACGCAGTCGCCTTGGGTCAAGTTTCCGACCGACGGTGCCCTGGCCGCGTACGCCGCCCAGAAGAGGCTCTACGCATGGCAGTCGGTATTCGCGGCCGCCGGCCCGCCAGAGCCATGACGATCGAACGGGCGGTGGAGCTCCTGTCACGCTCGCGAAGCGCGGTCGCGCTGACCGGAGCCGGTGTTTCCGCCGAGAGCGGCATCCCCACATTTCGCGGCGAGGGCGGCCTCTGGTCGCAATACGACCCCGTCAAAGTGGCCTCGATCGACAGCTTCATGCGCAATCCAGGCGCTTACTGGGAGGTGTCGAAACAGCGCGGTCCGGCCGTGCTCGCGGCCCGGCCCAATCGCGGCCATCTTGCCCTGGCGGCCCTGGAGCGAGCCGGTCACCTGGTGGCGGTCGTGACCCAGAACACGGATGGGCTGCACCAGGATGCGGGGAGCCGCCGCGTGATCGAGCTCCACGGCTCGGGCCGCACGGTGCAGTGCCTCGATTGCGGAGCACGTGAGCCGCGCGCGGACGTCCAGGCCCGGTTGGCTGCAGAGATGCCCCCGAGATGCAGGATGTGCGGCGGCACCTTTCTCAAACCCACGGTCGTGCTGTTCGGAGAGGCGATGCCGATCCCTGCCGTCGAAGAGGCATTCGCACTGGCGAGGGCGGCCGACGTGATGCTGGTGGTGGGCTCCTCACTCGTCGTCTACCCGGCCGCACATGTACCCCTGGCGGCTGTGGAGGCGGGCGCTGCTCTCATAGTGGTCAACGCCGAGCCGACGCCGATCGACCGCTTCGCCCAGGTCGTGATCCGCGGACGCTCGGGCGAAATCCTGCCCGAGCTTTTGCTCCACGAACTCTGAGGCTGCGCCGCGAGTTCGCGGGGACCCCTCACAATCGCGGCGCTGTTGTCAGCCGTCTAAGACTGTCACGCTGCCGGCGCTGAAGGGCGCGCCGTCGACGACGAGGCTTCCGCTCGCATCGATGTCCTGGGCGATTCCCTCCACGATTCGATCAGGCAGCTCGACGCGAACCCTCTTGCCGATGGTGTCGGACAGGTTGCGCCAG
>DASWGF010000224.1:0-4559 GCA_036393875.1 Candidatus Dormiibacterota bacterium | reverse complement strand
GAACAGTCCGGCTCGGATCTCTTCTTCTCGGCTCATCGGGCCTCCTTCCTGTTGCGCATCGCCCAACTGATGCTCAGAGTCCAACAAGAATACCCCTATCGTATTATGTTGCGCAGTGAGCAACGACCCCCGCGACGCGGCAGTGATCCGCTCGGTGGATCGAGCGGTCGCGATCCTGGACCTGCTTGCGCACGGCGCCCGGCCGGAAAACGGCGGGTCCCGCGAACTCCCGGTTTTCGGGGGGCTGTCTGGCGCCGAGGTGGCGCGCGAGCTGGGCGTCCACCGCTCCACTGCACTCCGCCTGCTCGGCACGCTCGAGCGCCACGCCCTCGTCGAACGAGACCCCAGGACCGCCAAGTACCGGCTGGGCCGCCGGCTGCCGCAGCTCGCCAGGGTCGTCACCGGCGAGCTCGACCTCCGTTCTGTCGCGCGCCCTGTGTGCGAGAGCCTGGCCGTCTCGACGGGCGAGACCGTGACGCTGGATGTGCTCGACGGCGACGAGATCGTGCCCATCGAGCAGTGCACGGCGTCGACCGCCTTCGTCAGCGTGAACTGGCTTGGGCGCCGGACGCCGGTTCACTGCACCGCAAGCGGCAAGGTCGTGCTTGCTTTCGCCGCCGAACCGATCCGGCAGCGGTTGCTGGCCCGCCCTCTCGAAGCGCGGACGCCAAGAACGATCGTCGACGTGGCCGAACTCGAGAAGCAGCTCGCGGCGACGCACGAAAGCGGCTATGCGCGGACGTTCGAGGAGCTCGAGGTGGGCCTGGACGCGATCGCCGCGCCGGTCTACTCGGCGGAAGGCGAGGTCCTCGCCGCGATCGACGTCTCGGGGCCTGCCCACCGGCTGCAGGCCGGCGGAGGCCCGGACTTCGTGGCCCTCACGCGCGACGCTGCCTCAGACCTTTCGCGGCGACTCGGCTACCGTGGCCGCGCCTCCCGGTAAGGCACCGCCGTTTAACCAACGCTTAACGCAAAAGCACCCATCCGGCGCTGATTCACTCCTTGCAATGTCTCCGTGGCAGGTGCATCCTTGGGGCGATATATCGGTTGTCGCGGCGCCTGGCACAGGTGCATGTCATCCGTCATTTGGGGAGAGTGGAATGAACTGGCGATATCAAATCCGTGGTCTTGGCGTGGCCGTCGCGACGCTTTTGGTGGTGGCCGCGTGCGGCTCTTCGGGCGGCGGCGGCACCGCGGCGTGCACGACGGCCAAGACGGCGACCTCAGTGTCCGCCTGTGGCGGCATGGACAGCCTCGTCGCCGCCGCGAACGCTGAAGGCAAGCTCAACGTCATCGCGCTCCCGCGCGACTGGGCCAACTACGGCGCCGTCCTCGACGCATTTGCGGCCAAGTACCCCAGCATCAAGATCACATCGGACAACCCAACTGGCAGCAGCCAGGACGAGGTGAACGCGGTGCAGCAGCTCGGGACGAGCAGCCGCGCCCCGGACGTGCTGGACATCGGTATGTCGGTGGCGCTGGCCAACACCAGCCTGTTCGCCCCGTACAAGGTCGCAACGTGGGGCGACATCCTCGATGCCCAGAAGGAGCCGACCGGCCTGTGGTTCCAGGATTACGGCGGCTACATGTCGATCGGATACGACTCGAGCAAGGTGCCCGCGGTCACCCAGGTGTCGGACCTGCTTGGCCCCGCCTTCAAAGGCAAGGTGGCGCTCAACGGTGACCCGACGAAGGCCAATGCCGCCCTGAACGGCGTGATGATGGCGTCACTCTCGAACGGCGGCACGGTCGATGACATCAGCAAGGGCGTCGACTTCTTCCACCAGCTCAAGCTGAAGGGCAACTTCGTCCCGGTCCAGGCGACCACCGCCACGGTCAAGAACGGGACCACGCCGGTGGTATTCGACTGGGACTACCTGTCCGCGACGCACGGCACCGACGTTCCGACCTGGAAGGTGTTCGTCCCGTCGAGCGCCATCCTCCTCGACTTTTACGCGCAGGCGATCAGCAAGACTGCGCCTCACCCGGCTGCGGCGCGCTTGTGGGAAGAGTTCCTGTACTCCGACGCTGGCCAGAACCTGTGGCTCAAGGGTCTCGCGCGACCCGTCCGCCAGGCGGCCATGACGAAGGCTGGAACCGTCGATACGGCCGCGGCGGCGGCGCTTCCGTCCGCGAACGGCACCCCGATCCGCCTCACCCCTGACCAGGCCACCGCGGCGAAGGCGTACCTGGCCAGCCACTGGGCGGCGGCGATTTCTTGACAGCTGCCGGCAATCCGGCTGTTACCGGCGTCGGCCGCCCGATAATGGGCGGCCGGCGCCTCTCGCTTACCTGGGTCGGCGCGGTTCCGTTCCTTGGCTACGTCGCGATCTTCCTGTTTCTGCCCGCGGCGATCATCGTCGCGGGTGCCTTTGCAAGCGAAGGCGGCCTGACCCTCTCCAACTTCGCGAACCTGTCCCGGCCCTACATCGTCAGCGCCATCATCGGCAGCGTCATCCTGTCCGCGGTCACAGCAGTCGCGGGTGCGGTGCTGGGAGCGCTCCTCACGTACGCGATCGCCACGGGCAACCCGCGGGGCACATTCCGCCGCGTGGTGACGTCTGCGTGCGGCGTGCTTGCCCAGTTCGGGGGCGTGACCCTTGCATTCGCTTTCATCGCAGCCATTGGCCCGGCCAGCGCCGTCTACATCTACTTATCCCAGCATCACATCGATTACTACGCGAGCGGCTACTGGCTCTACGACCTGCGCGGCCTGGAGGTGATTTACCTGTACTTCCAGATCCCGCTGATGGTCCTCGTCTTCCTGCCCGCTGTCGACGGCATCAAGCCGCAATGGCGCGAGGCGACCGACAGTCTCGGGGGCGGTACGTGGACCTACTGGCGCTACGTCGCCGGCCCGTTGCTGGCGCCCGCTTTTCTCGGCTCGATGCTCCTGCTCTTCGCCAATGCCCTGTCCGCCTATGCAACTGCAGCTGCATTGATCAATCAGGGCGGGCCGATCCTGCCGCTGCAGATCAGCAACGCCATCACGAGCGAGGTCGGCCTGCACGAGCCGGGATTCGCGAAGGCTCAAGCCGTTGTGCTGATCCTGATCGTCGCCATCGTCAGCGTCCTGTACGCGGTGCTCCAGCGGCGCACCGCCAGGTGGCTGCAGTGAGCCGGTCGCGCAGAGCCAAGCTCCAGGTTTTTCGCGTCGTGACCTTCGTCCTTTTTGGCGCGTTTTTCGCCGGGCCGATCTGGTTCATGTTCGAATTCTCCACACGCGGCATCGGCGAGAACTCCCCGCGGACGCTCGATGCCTGGAAGGCGATAGCCACGTACCCGGACCTGGTCGCGGGAATCGTCGCCTCGCTCGAGCTCGCAGTGATCACATCAATCGGCGTTCTGGTCGTGCTCGTTCCAACCATGGTCTGGGTTCGGTTGCGGCTTCCGAGGCTTCGCCGCGTCATCGAGAGCATCTCTCTACTGCCACTGACGATTCCGGCCATCGTCCTCGTGGTGGGCTTCGCGCCCATGTATCAGTGGCTGGGCACCAACTTCAGCGACTCGATCCTCACCCTATCGCTTGCTTATGCAATCCTGGTGCTTCCGTACGCTTACCGTGCACTCGACGCGGGCCTTGCGGCCATCGACGTAAAGACACTCTCGGAGGCCGCGCGGAGCTTGGGAGCTAGCTGGCCTGTCGTGATGTGGCGCGTCATCGTGCCAAATATCTCCTCCGCCTTGCTGAATGCCGCCCTGCTGTCGGTGGCTCTGGTGCTCGGCGAGTACACGATTGCCAACAACCTCCTATATCCGAACCTGCAGGTGGAGATCGTCTCGGTCGCTCGCACCAACGCAGGCACCTCGATCGCCGTCGCGGTCGCGTCTCTGCTGTTCGCATTCGTTCTGCTCGTGGCGCTGTCATTCGTCGGGGGGCAACGGGGTGGACGCCGGCGAACCCGAGAGCGGCTCGTGCAGACATTCGGCCGCGATTTCTCGGGAGGCACGAGATGACCGCTAGCGTCGAGACCACACCGCGCGCGGGGGTCGAGGTTCGACTCGAGGACCTCACGCGTCGTTACGCGGGCGTGACCGCGCTTGATGGACTCAGCCTCACGATGGCTCCCGGCGAGCTCGTCGCCCTCCTCGGACCTTCCGGCTGCGGCAAGACCACAGCTCTCCGTTTGCTGGCCGGACTAGAGGAGGCCGACGGAGGCCGCGTTGTCATCGCGGGCAAGGACGTCACCGACGTCCCGGCCAACAAACGCCAGATCGGCATGGTGTTCCAGGCGTACTCGCTTTTCCCACACATGACAGCGATGCAGAACGTGGAGTTCGGGATGCAGCTGCACGACGTCGACGCCCCCGAACGCCGGAAGAGGGCCGGCGAGATGCTCGACCTGGTGGGTCTTACGGGTCACACCCACAAATACGCAATCCAACTTTCGGGCGGGCAGCAGCAGCGAGTGGCCCTTGCGCGCGCGCTCGCGATCGAGCCCAAGGTGCTTCTTCTCGACGAGCCGCTTTCCGCCCTTGACGCCAAGGTCCGCTCTCGACTGAGAGACGAGATCCGCCGGGTGCAGCTCGAGGTCGGGATCACCACCCTCTTCGTCACC
>DASWGF010000223.1:0-1994 GCA_036393875.1 Candidatus Dormiibacterota bacterium | reverse complement strand
CCCAGGTGCTGCAGGTGCTCGCGGTTGGTCGCACGAGAAAGCACTACGCGAGCTCCGGCCGCTTGCTTGCCAAAGGCGTCCACGCAGCGCTGGAGCGAGCGCTCGAAGATGTTGTCTGCGAGCAAAACGACCGTGCGGTCGCCGACCGCGAACCGCTCGGCCAGGGCGAGGGCTTCCGCGATCCCGCCGGGTTTTGCCTGGTATGCGTAGAACAGGCGCGCGATCCCGAACTCCTCGCCGTTGCCGAGCAGTCTCAGGAACTCGCCTGCATGGTTGCCGCCGGTGACGAGCATGATCTCGGTCACGCCGGCCCTCACCAGCGCCTCGATTCCGTAGCTGATCATCGGCCGGTCGAAGATCGGCAGCAGGTGCTTGTTGGTGATCTGGGTCAGAGGATGCAGGCGGCTGCCAGTGCCGCCCGCGAGGACCACGCCTTTCATCGCACTCGGGATTGTCTACCAACCGATCTCGGATAGGCTTCGCCTACATGGCAGATCCCTCGCCAACGGCGCCCCCCGCACCGGGACCACCAGGGCCCGCCGCACCGACTCCCGGCCCGGCCGGCGCCCCGGCCGGGCGTTACTCGCCGGACGGCTTCTGGTGGTGGGACGGCTCGAGTTGGAAGCCGGCCTATTCGCAGGACCGGCTGTGGCACTGGAACGGCCAGACCTGGGTGCCCGCTCAGGCTGCGCCGGCCAGGTCGAAGGGCGGCTCCGGGCTCATGATCGCCCTGATCGTGGGCGCGTTCGTGGCCGTCCTGGTTGCGGTGGCCGTGATCGTGGTCATCGTCTCGATCCGCTAGAGTCCTAAGCCGGCACCCGAAGCGCCAGAAGCGGGATGAGGCCACAAGTTGTTGTGGCAGACTGGCCGAATGCCTCGACCCGACAACTGGCCGCGCACGATCCTCCACGTGGACATTGACGCTTTCTACACGTCGGTGCACCAGCGGGACGACCCCAAGCTGCGCGGGGTGCCAGTGGCGGTCGCCGGCCGGTCTCGCCGGGCCGTGGTCATGGGAGCCTCCTACGAGGCGCGCGCGTTCGGGGTGCGCTCGGCGATGCCGTTGCACGAAGCCCTTCAGCTGTGCCCGCAGCTGGTCGTGGTCAGCCCGGACGGCGCCCGGTACCGTGACGCCAGCCGCCTGATCCACCAGATCTTCCGACGGTTCACCTCACCGGAGCTCGTCGAAGGCGTCAGCCTCGACGAAGCCTATCTCGACGTCACAGCACGCACGCGGCACGGCACTTCCAATGCCGAGGACGTCGCGCGCCGCATCAAGTTTCAAATCCACACGGAGGTCGGGCTGACCGCGTCGGTCGGCGCGGCCACGTCCAAGCTGGTGGCGAAGGTAGCGAGCGGCACCAGGAAGCCGGACGGGCTCGTCCTGGTCGCGCCGGGGACCGAGGCCGACTTTCTCGCCCCGCTCCCCATCGGCGCCATCCCCGGCATCGGTCCCAAGACGGAGGAAAGGTTGAACGCGATGGGCGTGCGCACCGTCGGCGAGCTGGCGGCATACGAGACGCAGCGGCTGGTCCAGGCGCTGGGCGTCGGCGGCGCCGTGCTGCAGCGGATGGCGCAGGGACGTGACCGCGCGCCGGTGGACGGCAGCAAGCCGGCGAAAACGATCTCCGCGGAGACCACCTTCGAGAACGACGTCAGCGACCGGGGCCAGCTCGACGCGGCGCTCCGCGAGCTGACCGATCGCGTGGCCGAGCGGCTCAAGGCCGACGGCGTGCGCGCGCGCACGATCTACGTGAAGCTCAAGCTCCCTGACTTCAGGCTGGTGAGCCGCCAGGTGAGCCGGACGAGCCCGACCGACGACGTCGAGACGATCTTCCGGGCCGCGCGTTCGGCGCTGGAGAAGTCGCACGTCGAGTCGCGGCCGGTGCGCTTGATCGGGGTTGGGCTGTCTGGCCTCGAGCACCCTGAGCCCGACTTGCAGCTGACGCTCTTTGACTAGGGTGCGTGCGGTCGACGATGGGCCGCGGCGGCAG
>DASWGF010000222.1:0-6562 GCA_036393875.1 Candidatus Dormiibacterota bacterium | reverse complement strand
GGCTTGCCGTCGTCCACCATCTGCTCGCCATGGCCGGCCAGGATGTAGAGGATCTCGTCGGCGTCGGGGTGGTTGTGGCGGGTGTGGCCCTTGCCCGGCAGCAGCACCACGTGCAGCATGCTCATCGCGGGGTTGTGGGTGTTCGCCTTCGCGACCAGGGGCTTGATCAGCCCCCAGTCGAAGGTTTGGGTCGGGATCGTCTTCGGGTCGACAAGCTTCGATGGCATCCGTTCCTCCTTATTAATGGCGTGGGGTCCCGCGCTTCAGGGCCTTGAAGCGGCGAACCGTCTCCGTGATCGCCACCTCGGTGGGCAGCCGCTCCATGCTCGACGCGCCGAAGAAGCCGACCACCCCGTGGGTCCGCTCGAGCACGTACGCCGCGTCCGCAACCTCGGCGATCGGCCCTCCGTGGCAGAGCACCATCACCTTCGGGTTGATGGCCACCGCCGCGTCGTGCATCTCCTGAATGAGCGGTACGCAGTCGTCGAGGGTCCGGGCCGTGTGCGCGCCGATTGATCCCTTCGTGGTCAGGCCCATATGAGGCACCAGCACGTCCGCGCCCGCGCGTGTCATGGCCTCCGCCGAAGGCACGTCGAAGACGTACGGAGCTGTGACCAGACCTTTGTCGGCGGCCATGTTGATCATCTGGACCTCGAGGTCATAGCCCATGCCGGTCTCCTCGAGGTTCGCGCGGAAAGTCCCGTCATACAGCCCGACGGTCGGGAAGTTCTGGACCCCGGCGAAGCCCGCCGCCTCAATGTCGCGCAGGAAGTTGCTCATGAGCCGGAACGGATCGGTGCCGCACACGCCAGCCAGCACCGGCGTGTGGTCAACCACCGGCAGGACCTCTCCGGCCATCTCCATGACGATCGCATTGGCGTCGCCGTAGGGCAGGAGGCCGGCGAGAGAGCCGCGTCCGGCCATCCGGTAGCGCCCGGAGTTGTAAATGATGATCAGGTCCGCTCCACCCGCCTCCGCACATTTGGCGGAAAGTCCGGTGCCCGCGCCGGCGCCGATGAGCACCCCTCCCGAGTCGACCATGGCGCGCAGCCGGCGCCGGGCCTGTTCGCCTGTCATCTCCGAACCTTCATCAGCTCATCGAGCCGAGCCGCCATCGCGTGCGCGAACTCCACGTCGTTGATGTGGGCATCGACCTCGTGCATCTCGACGTTCTGGCCCATGTTCTCTCGCAGCGCTCCGAACAGCGCCTTGTCGGCGGCCGGGTCGTAGAACGGTCCGCCCTCACCCGAGATCGCCGAGATACCGCGGAGGGGGATGAAAAAGGCCACCGGCCCGCGTGCGGCCGAGAGCTTGCGTGCGATCTGGCGCCCGAGCTCCGCGCTTTCGTCGGGTGTGGTCCGCATGAGCGTGACTGAGGGATTGTGGACGTACAGGTTGCGGGACTCGAACTGCGGCGGCACCGTGTCCCGCGCGCCGAAGTTGACCATGTCCAATGCGCCCACTGACACAACCTGCGGCACGCCTAGCTTGCCCGCCATCTCGAGGCGGTCCGGGCCGGCCGAAAGCACCCCGCCGACGAGCTCGTCGGCCAGCTCGGTGGTGGTGATGTCCAGCACCCCGGTCACAAAGCCTGATTCGACCAGCGCTTCCATCGCCCGGCCGCCGGTGCCGGTGGCGTGGAACGTGAGCACTTCGTACCCGCGCCGTTCGAGCTCCTCGCGGGCCGCCGTCACCGACGGCGTGGTGACCCCGAACATCGTGGCGGCGATCAGGGGACGCTGCTCGCCAAGCTCGATCGGAGGTGAGTTGACCATGCCCGCCATCGCGGCCGCGGCGTTGGCAAGGATGCGGCCCGAGATCGAGTTGATCCCGGCCACGTCCGTGACCGACGCCATCAGGGCGATGTCGCTGGCGCCGATGTAGTCGCGGGTGTTGCCGGCGGCCATGGTCGACACCATCAGCTTCGGTACGCCCACCGGCAGGGCCCGCATCGCCTTGGTTGCGATCGCGGTGTTGCCCGATCCGCCGGCGGCGAGCACGCCGTCACAACGACCCTGGTCGTACAGCCTTCGCACGACTATGGCGGCCGCGTCCGCCATCGCCGTCACCGCCTGACCGCGATCGCGCTCGGCGGTCAGAGCCTCTAGATCAAAGCCGGCCTCAGCCGCGACCTCCTGACGGGTGATGTCGGGCTTCGCGAGCGCGCGATCGAGCGTCCCGACGTCGACGAGGATGGTCTTGACTCCGGCCAGCGCGAGCCGGTCGCACATGTACTGATACTCCGCGCCTTTGGTGTCCAGAGTGCCGACGAGGACAACGGTCTTCTCGCTCATTGGCCCCTCACCAGTTCCACGGCCCGCCCGCCGGGCCGCCCTTGTCAAACAGTAACAGACTCTCGGATCAACTCTTCAGTTCCTTTCACCAAGGAGGCAAGGTCTTGACGAGTTTGCCGGGCAGTTGTAACGTCGCTTGATAGATTTTGATAGACCGGCAAGGAGCATCGATGTGACGGCCAGTCGAGTCGACCTTCGTATCGCGCCTCGCATCCTGCTCGGATTGCTGGTCCTGGCCGTCGTGGCCTGGGCCACCAACAAGGCGAGCCAGGACAGCAGGCTCTTCTGGGTCGTCACCCTCAACGGGATCACGCTCGCTGCCCTCTTCTTCGTGGTCGCAGCGGGATTCACGCTGATCTTCGGGTTGATGCGGGTCGTCAACATGGCCCACGGCTCGCTTTACCTGCTCGCCGGCTACATCGCGTTCACGCTTCAAGGCAACTGGTACGGGGTCAGCAGCAACCTGTTGAGCGGCACGCCCGCGACATTCATCTCGTGGATCGTGCCGCTGGTGATCGCCACCATCGTCATAGGGATCTCAGGGGTGTTGATGCAGCAGGTGTTACTGCGCTGGAACCAGGGTCAGGACCTCCGCCAAGCGCTGATCACGATCGCCATCTCGGTGATCCTGGCGGACCAGATGGTCGCCCACTTCGGCGGGATCGCGGAGTCTATCCAGCCTCCGGCTGCCTGGCCGGAGAGCGTGAGCTTGTTGGGCGTTCACTATGGGTACTTCCGACTGGTGGTCGTGGTCGGGGCTGCGGTTGTAATCGGGGCCCTGCTCTTCCTCGCGATCAAGCGAACCAGGTTCGGGATGATCATCCGCGCGGGCGTGGACGACCGGTCGATGGTCTCGGCTCTGGGAGTGAACATCCAGCTCGTATTCGCCGGAGCATTCTTCATTGGTGCGCTGCTGGCGGGGTTGGCAGGCGTTCTTGGCGGGACGATGCTTGCCGTGCAGCCAGGGAATGACTCGGCGTTCCTGCTCGACTCGCTGATCGTGGTGATCATCGGCGGCATGGGCAGCCTCGGCGGGGCAGCGATCGGCTCCCTTGCTCTCGGATTGGTCAGCTCGTACGCGAACGTCTACCTCGCTTTCGGAACGACCGACCTAACGAACTACTCCATCCTGGTCACGTTCATCCTGGTCGTGGCCATGCTCGCCGTGCGGCCGCTCGGCCTCTTCGGACGCCCGGCTTGAGCACCGCACCATCCGCGATCGCAGGGCCGGGCCCCACACGCCGCGGCATTCGGCTCCCGCAATGGGTGGCCCTCGGCGTGCTGGCGCTCTTTCTGGCAGGCGCCCCGTCGCTCGTCGACAGTTTCACCCTCAGCCAGATCCTGACCAAGGCACTCTGGTTGGGCATCGCCGCCGCGAGCCTCATCTTCCTCTCCAGCTACGGCGGCATGATCTCGCTCGGACAGACCGGGATTTACGCCGTCGCAGGCTTCACGATGGCGAACCTGGTCCACGCGGCGGGCGGGAGAAGCCTCGGCTGGGACCCACTGGCCGCGACCGCTGCAGGAATCGCAGTCGCAACCCTCTTCGGGCTCTTATGCGGCGCCATCGCTGCGCGGAGCTACGGCATCTACTTCCTGATGATCACGCTCGCGATCTCGGTGATCGTCTTCTATTTCTTCGCCCAGGTCACCACCCTGTCTGGGTACGGGGGCATACGAAGCGTGACGCCGCCGGCGCTGATCGGCAACCCGGTGGCCAATCCCCTTCCGCTCTATTACACCGCGCTGCTGGCCTCGGTCCTCGTTTACGCCGGCATCCGCTACCTCGCGCGCACGCCGTTCGGTCTTGTGCTCCAGGGCATCCGCGACGATCCAGCCCGAATGCAGGCGCTCGGCTTCAACGTGGCGCTCCACCGCGCGCTTGCGTTCGGGGTCGGAGCGTTCATCGCCTCGATTGCAGGAATCCTGTCGGTTTGGTACACGACCCAGGTCTCGCCTGGCGGCATCAATCTCGCGCAGACGATCAACATCCTCATCATCGCCGTCGTCGGAGGCCTCTACCGGCTGGAGGGGGCGTGGATAGGCGCCGCGGTGTTCGCCACCATCGACAACTACTCGCGCGTGTGGATGCCGAGCGTGGGCGACTGGCTCGGGCCTTCCCGATTCGAGACTGTTATCGGGGTGATCTTCCTTGTGATCGTCCTGGCATCTCCAGGGGGACTGGTCGGCATCTGGGAAAGCCTCTGGGACAGGAGGAAGCGCCGGCTGGCCCCACTTTCGGCGCCGGGGATACCGGCGATGGAGGTGGTCGACGACGCCGTCGACCATCCCGCCGCGGTGTAGTCAAGGAGGTGGATGGAGGAAATCGAGAGTGAACCGCATGGATGGCGGAACGACCCGAGCCGGCTCGGCTCGGACCAGCCTCGTGTTGCGTCAGCTTCATGTTCTACAGGAGGGGAATTTGCATAGAAACCAACGTCAATTCGGCTCCCGGCGGCTGCTCGCGGTCGCTGCACTCTCGCTGTTCGTGCTCGCCGCCTGCAACGGCAACTCGACGACCAGCACGACATCGAACGTCATCAAGATCGGAATCCTGTCCGACTGCCTCGGCGACTTCGGGTCGTTCTACAACGACGACATCGGCGGTGCCCTGGCGGTGCTGGCCGCCCACTACGGCGGCAAGGCCACCGGTTCCAAGCCCCAAGACGGAATGACCGGCGCCAAGATCGCCGGCAAGGACATCCAGATCGTCGGCGTCGGCTGCTCCGACTCCACCGCGAACAAGGCGATCGAAGAGACGCGGCGGCTGGTCGAACAGCTCGGCGCCGACATCCTGATCGGCCCCCTCTCCGGTGACGAGGGAATCGCCGTCGCCAACTATGCGAAGACAAACCAGCCCAACAAGACATTCCTCAACGGCATCTCCGGCGCCCAGGCGACGACCCTGAAGGTCCAGGCGCCAAACTTCTTCCGCTTCAACCCTGACGGGGCGCAGTGGTCCGCTGGGCTCGGTTCGTATGCCTACAACAAGCTCGGCTGGCGCACCGCCGCGGTGATCGGCGACGACTACGCGTTCCCGTACACCTCGCTCGCGGGATTCATCGCCGAGTTTTGCGCGCTCGGTGGCAACGTTACCAAGCGCGTTTGGCCCCCTCTTGGCACGACCGACTATTCCTCGTTCGTCGCCCAGATGCCGACCAATGTCGATGGGAATTTCGTCGGCATCGGCGGCGCGGGACTTATCACCTTCCTCAAGCAATACCAGCAGGCCAACGGGCAAATCAGCAGCAAGCACTTCATGGGCAACCTGTTCTGGATTGACCCTCAGCTGCTCAAGGCGATTGGGACTCCTCTGGTGGGCGCTGTGGCCGCCAGCGGGATTGCGTCCGACGACACATCCGCGCAAACCAAGGCCTACGTCCAGGAGCTATCCGTCTATCCCGACGTCCAGAAGGACGCCGCCGGCGTCTTCGTGCTGGGCTACTGGAGCGCGATGACGGCACTCGGCATGGCGCTCACATCGGTCAATGGCGACATCTCGGGCGGTCAGAAGGCGCTGCAGGCAGCACTGGCCAAGGTCGTGATCGACGGCCCGTACGGCAAGATCAGTCTCGACTCCAACCACCAGGCGATTGCCGACAACTGGGTCACGCAGGTCACTCCGCCGCCGGCCGGCAGCAACGTGCCCGGGCTCAAGACCATCCTGCAGATCCCGAAAGTAGACGAGACGTTTGGTGGTTTCTTCAGCTCATCCACACCGGACCTCGACCGGACCAACCCACCATGCACCAAGAAGACACCGCCGCCATGGGCAGGAAACGAAATCCCTGTCAACTTCGGGTAATGAGTCCATCAAGCAAAGCGGCGTAAACGCGGCGCCGCAAACCACCGAGTCCGCCGCGCCGATCCTCCACTTGAGGGGGGTCGGCCGGCGGTTCGGCGGACTGCGAGCGGTGGCGGATGTCACCCTCGCGGTCAAGCCGGGCGAGCGTCGCGCCATCCTCGGTCCGAACGGAGCCGGGAAAACGACGCTGTTCAACGTCATCTCCGGAGAGTTCCCTCCGACGGAAGGCCGGATCGAGCTCTTCGGTCGCGACGTGACACACGAGCCCGCGCGCCTGCGGGCGCGGTCCGGGCTGTCCCGAACCTTTCAGACCTCCAGGCTTCTTTTGGGGCTCTCGGTCGAGGACAACCTGTACCTTGCAGTCCTCGGCGTGAGGCGCGGCCATCTGCTCCCGGTCCGCTTGCCGCGGCTCGAGCGCCAGCTCCGCGAGCGTGCGCGCGAGACGGCCGAGGCGATCGGGCTG
>DASWGF010000221.1:0-19934 GCA_036393875.1 Candidatus Dormiibacterota bacterium | reverse complement strand
GGATGCCGGCAGTGCCGCGATCTTGGCGAGCACTTCGCTTTCGCCGTCCGCTTTTTGCGCGGCCACCTTCATCTCCTGAACGCGGTCCTGCATCGCGGCTTTTTCTTCGGCCGTGAATCCCTCGTACCTCTTTTTGGTCGTGGTGGTGGTCTTGCCGGACTTCCGCTTGTCCTTCATTGGAGGTCTCCTCCCCTGCGAGTGTTGATGGGAACGACCTCATGCTAGGGTGCCCGCTGCCGCGGCGGCTTCTTCAAATCTGCTCGATCCCGCCAGTTATCGAACGACCTTGCTGAACGCCACGGCCAGGTACCCGCTCGAACCGATCACAGACCGGCCGGAGCTGACGAGTGGTCCTGGTTCATCTGTCCATGACGCGTCAGGACCATAGAGGAAGTAGGCGTCCCAGACGATGCCGGCGTCGCCAGTGTGCTCAGCAAACCACGAGCCGACCACGCGGTTCGGGTCGTAATAGTTGGCGACTCGATGATCGTTCAGCACCTTTCTGTCGACCAGGCCTCGCGAATCGCCGGGCAACACGTCGAACCAAACCACATAGATCCGGACGTCCGATGAGGGGTACTTCTCCAGGATGTTGCTTCGCACCCAACGGGCGCCTGCGGCACATGTCGGTCAGGTCGGCGACAGCAATAGGATCAGACGAGGGTGTCCCGAGTCGCGACTGAAGTTCGCCCGCAGAGGATCCATGCTCGTAAGGTCGGTGAGCTTTGCGTCGGGACCGGACCCGGTTTCGCCGATGCGCGCGACGGCCTCGGACACGTAGCTGTGTGGGTTGGCGAACTGAACGCCGATGACGACCAGGACGACTGCCAGCAGAGCCACGTTCAACCAGCGACCCTGGAAACTACGGATCCAGTTTCCCATCCGTTTGAAATTACTCGCGATCGGCAATCACGGCAGCTTGCCGCCGCGAACCCAGCGCTCGAACACCTCGACTTGCTGAGGCGGCCACGCGCCGTCACAGGGCATGGAGCCGCGTCGCAATCGCTCGAGGATCCGGTCCGCGTGATCGCTCACGTCTTCGTAGGATCCCAGGTCGAAATGTAACCGCATCGATTGACGGTCTTTCTCGCGAAATAGCGGCTTGATGTCACCTTGAAAATGCACTGGTTGATCGTCTCTCGGCAAGCTCACGGTCGAATTCTCCTACTCATTGAGCCACCGGGTGGAGCAGGGCCGCCCCGGCCGGCGTGTTCGATCGACGGAAATCGCCCGTCCGAGCGTCTAGCTAGTTAAGGAACCTCAGGGCGCTCATTTCAGCGCTGCATTGAGGGAGGAGAAATCAATGATTCGGGTCAGGCGATTGTCAGCGTCGTTGGGGGCACTTGTAATGACGTTGGCGGCCTTGGGCATCGGGACAGCAACCGGTGCGGCGGCGCAGGCCACGTCTTGGGCCGCCGCAGGTGACTTCTCGGCAGCGTCCAACCCAAACGGTGCCTGGAGTTACGGCTGGTCGGCGAGCAGAGGATCAGCATTCAATCTCGACACCGTGGCGACGACGGTCAGTGGCGTCAACGTCTGGAATTACTCGGCCACCCAGGTCGAACCCGACGTCTTCTTCAACGGCACGAGTAACACCATCAATCCGTCGGGAACGAATCCCATCCCTGCAGGCAGTCTTGCCTTCCACCCCGGCCCATTAGGGCAAAACGCGGTCGTCCGCTGGACGGCGCCAACCACTGGCGCCTACGCCATAGGCGCAACCTTCACCGGTCGGGATTTTGTCGGACCAACGACTACCGACGTCGCCGTACTCTCCAATGGAGGGCTGCTCTGGAGCGCCGAAGTCACAGGCTACCTGGCGATGCAGAGTTACGCGGCGAGCCGCCTCGACCTGATCGCCGGCGACACGCTTGACTTCACCGTCGGCTTCGGCACCGATGGCACCTACTCGTATGACAGCACCGGCCTTAGCGCGGACATATCGCAATTCGACACGACGCCACCAGTCGTTTCGATCACGACTCCGGCTGATGGCGCGACATACACGCTCAACCAAAGCGTCATGGCCGCCTACGCCTGCAATGACGTGGACTCGACCGCGGTCACGTGCGTCGGCACAGCACCGAGCGGCAGCCCGATCGACACAACGTCCATCGGTTCGAAGACCTTCACCGTCGTCGGAACGGATCAGGCCAACAACCAGGCGAGCGCGTCGGTCCCATATTCGGTTGGCTACGGCATCTGCTGGCTGTACGACCAGACCAAGGCGGTCCACAGCGGGGCAGTGGTGCCGATAAAGCTCGCCCTCTGCGATTCAAGCAACGCCAATCAATCCTCGTCGACCATCACGGTGACCGCCGTGGCTGTGACGTTGGTGGCGACGGGCGCTCCTGCAACGCTGGATTCCGCGGGTAGTTCCAATCCAGACAGCAACTTTCGGTTTGACTCCACGCTGGGCACGAGCGGCGGATACATCTTCAACCTCGACACATCGGGACTGGCAGCCGGGACGTACGCCCTCAGCATCACTGTCAGCGGTGACCCGACTCTGCACTCGGCTCAGTTCGCAGTCAGCTAAAACCCATGAGCCGCGGGGCATCCCCGCGGCTCTTCTATTCCGAGTTTTGAGGCCCTTTATAGTCCGCTGACATGTCAGCAGGCACGACCCCAACCTCGACCCCCAGGGCATCGGGGTGGATCGCGCTGCTGGTTCTCTTCGGGATCACCTCGACCATCGAGGCGTTCACAGTTGCCCACGTCTTCCGGTTTCTGCCGCTCTACCTCGGGACCGTGCATGTGCCTCCAGCCGAGGTGCCGGCCTGGACTGGATATCTGAACGCGGCGTTCTTTCTGTTCGGCCTGCCCCTGGTTCCCTTCTGGGGCGTCTGGTCGGAGCGCTATGGGCGCATTCCGATCATCGCGCGCAGCGCCTTCGTCGAAATGGTGGTGTTTACCGTGCTGTGGCTCGCCCAGAACCGCTGGCAGGCGGGATTCGCGTTGCTGCTGGTCGGCTTCCAGCTGGGCAACACAGGAGTGATGCTCACAGCTCTTCGCGCCGTCACCCCGCGGGGCCGGGTTGGCTTCGCCATCTCTCTCTTTGGAGTGACCCCCTCGCTCGGATTCGCGCTCGGCCCGGCTGCCGGGGGCTTGCTCGTCGACCACGGTTTCCTGAACCTGCACACCCTTTTCGCGTTCGACGCCGCCATGTCGCTCGCCGCCGGCGTCATGTTGCTGACATTCGCGCGGGAGGGGAGACGCCCTCCTCGGCCTGCCGGTTCAGCGACGCGGCTCGCGCTTGACGCCCTGCGCCTGGCGATGACGGGTCGCGTGACTTTGATCGTCTTCGGCGTTTTCGGCCTGGCTTACTTTGCGCAGCAGATCGCGAACCCGTTCCTACCGCTTTTGGTCCTGAGGCTCGTCGGCAGCACGTCCGGCGCCGCGGGGCAGATCGGCATCGTCTTCGGTGCGTCGGCCTTGTTGGGAGCGCTCCTCTCGCCGCTTGCCGGCACTGCCGGCGATCGTTTTGGCTTCCGGCCACTTCTGGCAGGAGCCTGCGTGCTGGCCGCGGCCAGCCTGGCCGAGCTGGCGTTGGCGCCGAATTTGGTCTGGCTCACGGTGGGCGCAGTCTTCCTCGGCGCCGCCACCGCGACGGCGATTTCGATGGTGTTCGCGATCTTGGCCACCGCCGTCCCAGAGGAGCGTCGCGCCACAACGCTCAACTTCGTGTTGCTGCCGATCTACCTCTCGTCGGTGGCCGGCGCCATCGTGGGCGCGCTCTTGGTGCGCGAAGGCCTCAACATCGTCCTCTGGACAGGAGCAGCGATCTCCCTGATCGCCGCGTTGCTGACCACGAGGCTGCCCTCGGCGGAGCGAGCTACGGCTCTCTGACGAGATGGTCTAGCGGTAATACACTTGGCCCAATGTCCACTGTCCAGTCGGCCACCGCAGGCGTCGAGCAGCAAGACATAGACGAGGCTCGGGCATTCAACGCGCAGCTCGAAGCGCTCATCGCCGGCCAACCACCGGTGCACACGCTCCCACCCGAGGTCTCGCGGCGAGCGAGGCGTGAAGGCAAAGGGATCTTTCCGGCGCCCGTGTTCCTGGAGGACGCGCGTGACATCGAGATTGCTGGCCGCGGCGGTCCGATCAATGTGCGCATCATCCGGCCCGACCAAAAGCCGACGGGTATCTACCTCCACATCCATGGCGGAGGCTGGACCCTGGGTGCCCATGACATGCAGGACGTCGGGTTGAAGCTGCTCGCCAACGAGACCGGGCTCTGCGCCGCGAGCATTGGCTACAGGCTCGCCCCGGAGCACCCCTACCCCGCCGGCCCTGACGACTGTGAAGAGGCCGTGCTCCATCTCCTCGAGCACGGACCTGCGCTGCTGGATGCTCCGGCTTGGTTTGCCATTGGCGGCGAGTCGGCTGGAGCGCATCTTGCCGTGGTGACGCTTTTGAGGCTACGTGATCGGCATGGGATCAAGAATCGAATCGGCGCCGCCAACCTCGTTTACGGCGCCTACGACCTCAATGGCACGCCGAGCCAGATCCTGTGGGGCGACCGCAACCTGGTTCTTTCGCTGCCGATCATCCATTGGTTTGGGACCAACTTCCTCCCCGGCGCCGGCTTCGAGCAGCGGCGCGACCCCGACATCTCGCCCCTCTACGCTCGTCTCGGCGAAATGCCGCCGGCGCTGTTCACGGTCGGCACGATGGACTGCCTGATGGACGATTCGCTCTTCATGGCCGAGCGCTGGCGCGCGGCCGGCAACCGGGCCGAGGTCGCCGTCTATCCCGAAGGAGTGCACGCTTTCAACGCGTACCCGACCGGCCTGGCGCGAAAGGCAAATGCCAGGCAGTTCGAGTTCCTGCGTAACTCGCTGACCTGAAGCGATAGTCCGCTGCCGTCGCGAAACCCTCGAGCTTTCGAGAGTGAGCATTGGTTGCCAATAGCCGTTTCGCACCGTGATGTAGCATCGGGCACGACCTATCAACCGCTGGTGTGAGCAATGGGCACAGGAGTTCGAAGCATGGCGACGCAGGTCACGGACACCGGTCAGGTCTTGAGTCATCACATCCAGGCACTCGGAGGCGGCCAGCTAGACGAGCTTCTCGACGATTACGTCGAGGAATCGGTGCTGGTCACACCGGACGCTACGATCAAGGGACTCCGCGGTATTCGGGCGGCGTTCGAGGGATTCCTGTCAGGTCTCTTTAAGCCTGGCACCTATGAGCTCACGTTTGACGCGCGCCGCGTGCAGGGCGAGGTGGCGTACATCATCTGGCACGCAAAGTGCGCGTCCGCCGACATCGTCTTCGGCACCGACACTTTCATCGTTAGAGACGGAAAAATCGCCGTCCAAACCTTCGCCGTAAAGATCGAGCCTAGATAGCGTCTAACGACAGAGATGCAACCACACGAAACTGGACTTCTGCTCCCGTCTCGGGAGGCCCTGCTGTGGGCGGACAGCGACCTGGCTTTTCTGATCGAGGCCGCGCGGCACGCCGAAAACGCCGGCTTCGACTCGGTATGGGCCGGCGACTCCCTGCTGGCGCGTCCACGCGGCGAACCCCTCACCCTCCTCGCCGGCGTCGCCGGCGCGACGACCCGCGTCTCGCTGGGCACGGCGGTCCTGCTGCCGCTCCTCCGTAACCCTCTCTCCCTGGCGCACTCACTGGCCACCCTCGACCGAATTGCCAAAGGCCGGATGATCGTGGGCATCGGTCCTGGCGCAGAGCTCCCAGGCACACACGCCGAGCTGAAGGCGCTTGGCGTGGCGAGCGATCGGAGGGTCAGCGCCATGGTCAACGCCGTCGAACGGGCGCGTCGGTTGTGGCGGAACGAGGAGCCGGGCCTCGAGCTGCAGCCGCAACCGTTTCGCCCGGGTGGTCCCCCGATCTGGGTGGGCGGCACCGGTCCTCGCATGCTGCGCCTGACGGGCGAGAAATTTGACGGCTGGCTGCCGCTGAGCCCGACCCCCGCCGACTACGCGTCAGGTCTTCGCGCCGTGCACGAGGCTGCCGAGCGGGCGGGTCGAGATCCCGACAGCATTGCCACCGGCGTCTATCTCACCGTGGCCGTCGCCGACAATGCGCGTGAAGCGGCCGGCGAGCTCGACGCCTACATAAAGGCCTATTACGGTGTGCCGGCCGAGGTCATGGCCAAAGCGATGGCGCTCCAGGCCGGAACGATGGAAACCGCTGCGGAATGGTTCGCTGCCTACCGCGCCGCCGGCGCCCACCACCTGGTGGTGCGGCTGGCCCGTCCCCGCCTCAGCGACTACAACGAGACAGCTAAAGAGCTCCTCGGTGCCGCCCGGAACCCTTCAGGCACGTAGCTCAGGTCTCCCCCATCGCCGCGGATTCGGCCGGTCCGATCTCCCATTCCAGGGGCTCGCCCGCCAGGTAGCGCTTGAGCTCGCCGATCAACAGGCGGCCCAGGCGCTGGCGCTCGCGCCCCATCGCCCCCGCAATATGAGGCGTCAACACCACATTGGACAGGTGCCGCAGCTTAGAATCGGCCGCCAGCGGCTCGTGCTCCGTGACGTCGAGCACGGCATGAAGGTCGGGCCGTTCCTCGAGGGCCTCGACCAGCTCCCGCTCACGCACGATGGCGCCGCGAGCGGTGTTGATAAACGTGCCGCCCTGCGGCATGGATGTGATCAGCTCGCCCGTGACCAATCCGATGGTCGAATCCAGCAAGGGCGTATGGACGGAGACGACATCTGAGTCCGCGAAGAGCTCTTTCAGCCCGACCGGCCTGACATCGAGTCCCCTCGCTTCGCCCGGCCCCAGCGCCGGATCGCAAGCCAGCACGGTGAGGTCGAAGGGGCGCAATCGCTCGCGCACGAGCCTGCCCACGCTGCCGAGAGACAGCAGCCCGACCGCCGAGCCGTAGCCGCCCGGCATCAGAGAGGCCGGAGGATACGGCTCCCACGGAACTCGCGTCGCGCCCATCAAGCGCCATCCGTGCTTGAGCGAGAACAGGATCACGGCGAGCGTGTAGTCGGCGACCGGCAGCGAGTTGGCGGCCCTGGCGGTCACGACACGGATTCCGCGACTCCAGAGGTCCGGGGTCACGAACGGCCGCGTCGAACCGCCACCGTAAAGGACGAGCCGCAAGCGAGGAGCGTGCTGGAGGATTTCGGAGTCGAGTCGAGGCAACCCCCAGCCCGCGAGCAGCACCTCGACATCGCGCAGTGGAGAGGGGTCGCTCCGAATCGACGCCGGAGACTGCGGTGGATGGGGCAGCTCGAGGAGCGCCGCGGCCTCCGCCTGATCACTGGGTCCATAGACCTCGTCCAGCGCATCTGGCCGGATCAAGTACATGCCGACCGGCTTCATCAGCGGGCTCCAGGCCTGACTGCTTCGACGAGCCGGCGCAGCTCGGTCATCTCGTGCGCCAGCGCGACTGCGGGCTCGGCCAGCTCGGGGTGCCATAACTTCTCCCATTCGGTTACCAACCACCCGGCGTAGTTCCGGCTCGCCAGCTCATCGATGCCGGCGCCCACCGGCACCTCGCCCTCACCGAGCGGAACGAGCTGCCATCTGCCTTCGCCATTCGGCCGCGCGTCCTTTACATGCACGCCGAGAACGCGGTCGCCAAGCTGGTCGAGGACGGCCGCCGGGGCCTCACCGGCGCGGTGTGTGTGCAACATGTCCCAGATCACCCCGAGCTGCGCTCCCTCGAGCTCCCGGACCAGCGGACCCAGGACTGCCGCGGCGGCATAGCCGTCGTGGGTCTCGACTCCAACCCCGGCGCGAAACCCGTCGGCGGCCTCGGCTGCAAGCTCGAGACCGCGACGCAGCTCGTCCAGCGTGCCCTGGCCCGGGAAGACACGAACCACCGGCGCCGCCCAGCCGTCTGCCATCTGCAGATATTGCTGAAGCTCCGCGAAGTTCATTGGCTCGGAGAGCCGGATGGACGTGTCGACCGCCGCCACCGCCACACCCGCCTCGATCATCACCTTCGCGACGCGCCGGCGATCCGTGGCGTCGAGGTCGGCGGACAAAAGAGCGCCGTCGAGAAGGCGCAGCTCGAGGCCCACGTATCCGAGCTTGACGGCTGCATCAATGGCCTCTTCGAGCGACCAACCTGGGCACGCCAGCGTGCTGAAAGCCAGCCGGGTCACCGCGTCACCCGGCAGCGGGTCCGGTGCTCTGCCGGCGGACCAACCGGGTCGGCACAAACTCGACTCGCACGGTCCCATGTCGTGGCTCCAGCGCCATCCTCAGAGCCAGGGCGCCCATCTCTGCCGCCGGAACCCTCACGGTCGTGAGCGCGGGGGTGACATCGCGCGCGATCGGGACATCGTCGAAGCCAGTGATCGAAATGTCTTCGGGCACACGCATGCCTCGCCTCCGCGCCTCGGCCATCGCGCCGATCGCCATCAGGTCGTTGAATGCGATCAGCGCGGTCGGCGTTGGTCCCGAACGCTCCAGGAGCTCGCGCGCGGCAGCCACGCCCGAGTCTCGCGTGTAATCGCCGTGGACCAGCATCTCGTCAGGCGGCTCGATGCCGGCACGGTGAAGGGCTTCCCTGAGGCCTGCCAGGCGCTCTCGCGTGGTCGTCACCGCCGGCGGCCCGCAGATGACGCCAAATCGGCGATGACCAAGTCGCAGCAGCTCCTCCGCCACCTCGCGGCCCCCGCCGAGGTTGTCTGGCATGACCGCATCGCCATGCCCGTAATGCCGGCCGATAAGGACCGCCCGCCCGCCCCCCGCCTCGAACGCCATCAGCTGGTTTGTGATCGCGGTCGCGAAATCGCGCGCTTCGATGCCGCTGCTCGCGATCACCAAAGCCTCCACCCTGCGGGCCCGGAAATGGGCAATGGCAGAGAGCTCGCGCTGGAGGTCACGATGCGCGGTGATGAAGATCAGCGTTCGTTTGGCGGCGTCCGCCACTTCGTCCATCCCGCGAACCAGCTCGGCGAAGAATGGGTTCTCGACGTCGTGCAGCACCACGCCGACGGTCGCCTCGCCCGCGGACGCCAGCGCTCTAGCGTGGGGATTGGCCTCGTAGCCGAGCTCCGCTGCCGCAGCCAGGACCTGCTCGCGAAACGCAGGACTGACGTTCGCCGTACCGCTAAGCGTCCGCGATGCCGTGGCCACCGACACCCCGGCCGAGCGGGCCACGTCGGCGATTGTGGGCGCCCTGAACACAGGCTGGATTGTAAGCGGTTTCTGGCCACTGAACTAGACGATTGACGAAACCCCCAAATCGGAATAGGCTGGCGGGCAAGTTCTTATGAAAGCGCTTTCAAAGTCTGGAGGACGGGCATGAGAGGTTGGAACCGGCCCCTGGGGGCCGCCGTGCTGATGATCCTGACAGCTGCCTGCTCGGGGGGCGGCCAGCCGAGCGCCAGCTCATCCGCGGCTCCGGTGACGCTCACCATCCAGGACTTCTCCGTCGAGCAGACCGATTTCCACAAGCAGGTCGCAGCCGAATACCAGCGCGTCTACCCGAATGTCACCGTCCAGTGGTCGTCGACAGCCCAGGCGCAGTACGAGCAGACCCTGCCGCTCGCCTTCCAGAGCAAGCAGGCCCCCGACCTCTTCTACTGGCAGAAGCAGGGCTCAAACACCATGAACTGGCTGCTCTCCAACAGCTGGATCTCGACGGTCTCGCCTGATGGCAAGGTGCCCAGCGACTGGACGAAGCGCTGGCCCGCCGGTTCGTTCCAGAACGGCATCAACATGAAGGACGGCAAGGTCTACGGCTTCCCCTGGCAGGACACCCACTACTGGGGTCCGGGCTACATGTACATGAACAAGGCGGTCTTCGCGCAGGCCGGGCTCGACCCGACCAACCCGCCGACGACATGGAGCCAGCTGGCGGACACCTGCGCCACCATCAAGTCGAAGACCAAGGCCTACTGCATGGCGGTGCCGTTGAAGGGCACCGACTGGCAGCGAACCTGGTACGCGATGGCGGCCGGCAACATGACCGACCTATTTTTCGACTACAAGAACGGCAAGTTCTCGCTCGACAACCCGGCCATGCTGCAAACCTTCAACTACCTGCAAGGTCTCTACAACAAGGGCGACTTCGCCCCGGGGGTGCAGGACAAGTCCTTCTCACGCCAGCAATTCGCCGCGGGGCAGGCCGCCATCTACATGGACGGGCCGTGGATGATCAGCGTGTGGGATCAGCTTGGATTCCACAGCGACAGCTACGTAGTCGCAGCCCATCCCAATCCCGATGGCGGCGCGAAAGGCGCTCTCTCGTCGTTGAACTCGCAGAACGCCTACTGGGTGAGCTCGCAGACGCAGCACGCCGCGGAGGCCTGGAAGTTCATCCAGTGGATGACCAACCCGACCGGCTTTTTCGCGCAGAACTTTCTCAGCCACCAATTCGCCACCCTTGCCTTCGCCGACGACAAGAAGTTGCTGACCGACCCCGCCTGGCAGCAGGTCTTCAAGATCGCCGACAAGACAGGGTTCCGCGTTCAATACCCCGACCCGCTGCTCAAGTGCCCAGCCCTCGCCCAGTCCAAGGCTTATACGGACGCGTCCGCGCTTCACCCCAACTGGGAGCACCAGGTGATGGTGGATGCCATCACCAGCAACAAGGACCTCAGGCCGGCCGCCCAGTTGGTGGTCACGACGCGCCAGCAGGCGCTCGAGTCGGAGCTCCAGAAGGAGTCGGCAGCGGGGCTGAAGGTATCAGCCAGCTGCTACGAGTTCGGCACCAACGGCTGGGACTATACGCAGAACTTCAACACCGCCAACTACTCCAAGCCATAAGCTCCCGGGAGCATTGAATGAGCTGAGCCGGAGACCGCCCATTGCGGCCGGGAGGCTGAGCCTCTCCGCGGTCCGCGCTTCGGCAGCCCGAGGCGCCGGCCCCGACGGCCGGCGCTTCTGGATCCCGGTGTTCCTGCTCCCCTTTCTGCTCCTCTACGGCGGTTTCACCCTCTGGCCGCTAATCGCCACCGCCTACTACTCGCTCTTCAACTGGGACGGCATCCGCCCGCTCACAGACTTCATCGGGCTTGGCAACTACCAGAAGATCGTGGCCGACCCGATCTTCTGGCTTGCTTTCAAGAACACCCTTGTCTTCGCCGTGGTGGAGACGGCGATCAAACTGCCGCTGGCTCTTTTCGTCGCCATTCTGCTGACCCGCCGATGGCTGCTTTTCAAGACCTTTTTTCGGACCGTCTTCTTCCTGCCCATCATCCTACCCGTGGCTCTGGCCGGCCTTGTCTTCACCTATTTGTTAAACCCGTCGAACGGCGCCATCGACAGCTTTCTGACCGATCGGGGATGGATACATACGCCCATCGACCTGCTTGGTCACGGGAATACCGCGCTGGTCGCCATCATCCTGGTCGCGGTCTGGCAGATCTTCGGCCAGTACATGGTCTATTGGATGGCCGCCCTCCAGAACGTCCCCGAGGACGTGTACGAGGCAGCCGACATCGATGGGGCGAACGAGCTGCAGAAGCTGATCCACATCACGCTGCCTCTGATCCGGCCGGTGGCGCTGATCATCACGCTGCTCGCCATCGTCAACGCGCTCCACGTCTTTGGCGTCATCGTGACGCTGACGGCGGGTGGTCCCGGGCAGGCGAGCTACACGGTGTCCTATTTCATCTACAACGAGGCTTTCAGCGAGGCTCCGTTCCGGTACGGATATGGATCCGCCGCCGCCCTCCTGTTCGCGGTATTGGCGTTCATGTTTGTCACCGGGCAGGCCGCGATCGCGCGCGGCGCAGAGCGCATGCGCAAGGACTACAGCGTCTGATGGCGGTGCTCACTCGCCCTCCGGTCGCCCTGGGACATCGGCCCCGGCTGCATCGCCGCGCTTACCTCAACCTGATCGCCCTGCCCGGCCTTCTCATCGTCAGCCTGATCTGGGCCTACCCGTTCTTGTGGACCATGTCGACCGCTTTCAAGACGCAGCTGGGCGCGTTCACCGCCGGCGCAAGCCTCGTGCCGCAGCCGCTGGACCTGGACAACTTCAAACGCGCTTGGGTCACGGCCGGCTTCAGCACGTACTTCATCAACACGGTGGTCTACGCAACTGGATCGACGCTGATCGAGCTGACGAAATCCGCCCTCTGCGGATACGTGCTGGCCCGCTACCGCTTTCCGGGCCGAAACCTGCTCTACAAGCTGATCGTGCTCACGCTCTTCGTGCCCGTGATCTCCATCCTCATCCCGCAATTCGTCCTGATCCAGCATCTCGGTCTGCTCAACACCAGGCTCGGGGTGATCCTGGCCCAGTCGGGCGGGGCCGGCGCGCTCTACGTCCTTCTCTTCACAGGCTTCTTCGAGAACCTTCCGCAGGACCTCTTCGACGCCGCGAGAGTCGACGGCGCCGGTTTCCTGCAGACGTTCTGGCTCATGCTGCCGCTGGCCCGGCCGATCATCGCCGTCGTCGTGATCTTCCAGTTCGTCTACAACTGGAACGACTTCACGGTCCCGCTCGTGTTCACGTTGGGGCAGCCAGACCTACAGAACCTGGCGGTGGGCATGCTGCACTTCCAGGGGACCAACAGCTTCGACCTGACCGGCTTCGCGGCCGGGATGTTGATCTCGTTCGTGCCGGTGCTGCTCGTCTTTCTCGTCTTCCAGAGTTACTTCGTGCGCGGGCTGGCCGGCGCCGTCAAGGGATGACGCGCGCTGCCGTCCTTGCTGAGCTCGAGCGCAGGGCGGCGGTCCTGCTGGATTTGGAGCCGCCGGCGGTGGTCCGCAAACACACTTTGCCCCCCAGCGGCGACATCCACGATTACCTCTCGATCGCACCCTACTGGTGGCCGAATCCAGAGACGGCTGATGGGCTGCCCTGGGTGCAGCGCGACGGCCACACCAACCCGCGCTCGCGCGACATACCTGACAAGGGCGGTTGGTACGCGTTGCTCGACCTGGTCTGGGTGCTCGGTCACGCCCACCGCGAGTTGGGCCGCCCGGAGTATGCGGAGAAGGCGGCCGCTTGCCTGCGAGCCTGGTTTCTCGAGCCCGCGACACGTATGAACCCGAACCTCAACTTCGGCCAGGGTGTGCCCGGGGTGGCCGATGGAAGGCCCGCGGGTTTGATCGAAACCCGCGAGATCGGAAAGCTCCTAGACGGTGTCCGGCTGCTCGAGGGCTCGGTCGCATGGTCGTTGCGGGACTCCGATTCGATTCGGGAGTGGGTGCGCGATTTCCTAGACTGGCTCGCGGTCTCGCCGCTCGCCAGAGCGGAGCGCGAAGCCCACAACAACCACGCCACCTGGTATCTCGCCCAGGCCGCCGCCATGCTCGAGTTCGCCGGCGACCGCACAAACGCGCTCGCGATGGTGGATGACGGCCATGCCCTCATCGATCGCCAGATCCTTTCTGACGGCAGCCAGCCCCAGGAGCTCGACCGCGCCAACTCGCGCCACTACTGCATGTTCAACCTGCTCGGCTTCTGCCGCCTGGCTGAGCTCGGTGAGCGGGTGGGGGCGAATCTCTGGCAACACAAATCCACCTCGGGCGCCAGCTTGCGCTGCGCCTTCGACCACCTCGTTGCCAATTGGGACGACTGGCCGCAGCCAACTCTGGACCCGATGCCCTCCGACGGCTCGGAGTTCGCGGAGGTGCTCTATCACTCGGCCCGGCACTACGGCGGCGCCTTCCGCGAGCGCTGGCAGCGCACCGCCTCCCCGGGCGACCTCAACGAGCTGCTTTGGGGGACACTTCCAATGGAGACGCGGTCTAAATAGTGGAAATCAACCTGTCAGGCCAGCGGGCGATCGTCACCGGCGCCAGCACCGGGATCGGGCGCGCGACCGCGATCGCGCTGGCGGAAGCCGGCGCCGACGTGGCGGTCCACTATGGAAGCAGCCGGAAGGAGGCCGAGGAGACGGCCCGCGCGATCGAATCCCATCGACGCCGCGCGGTCATCGTGCAGGGAGACTTCCGCGATCCAGAGGCGACGCGCAAGTCAGTAGAAGAGGCAATCCTTGCACTCGGCGCGCCCGTCGACATCCTCATCAACAACGCCGGATCGTTGATCGCCCGGACTCCGCTCGACCAGATGGATGCCGAACTGTGGCAGGAGGTGATCGCTCTCAACCTGTCCAGCGTCTTCTTCGCCACCAAGGCCGCCCTCCCCCACCTCGGCCCAGGCGCGCGGATCGTGAACGTCTCGTCGATCGCCGCGCGTCATGGTGGAGGACCGGGCGCCTTTGCCTACGCGGCGGCCAAAGGAGGCGTGATGACGCTCACGCGCGGATGGGCGAAAGAGCTCGCGCCACGAAACATTCGCGTGAATGCGATTGCGCCTGGCGTCATCGAAACGCCATTCCACGACCGCTTCAGCACGCCCGAGCTGCTCGAGACCTTCAGGAAGAGCATCCCGCTCGGCCGCCTCGGCACTGCCGACGAATGTGCCGGCGCAATTCTCTACCTGGTTTCTCCGCTGGCCTCATACGTCACCGGCCAAAGCATCGACATCAACGGCGGACAGTGGTTTGCCTGAGGGCAGGCTCCACGTCAAAGCATCCGAGGGCCGCACGGGATTGCTGGTCAGCCCCCAGAACTCGGCATCAGAAGGGCTCGAGCTGGAGATCATCAAGCTCGCCCCAGGCGACCAGGAAGCCGGTACAGCGGTTGGCAAGGAGACCCTGCTCGTGGTCATGGGCGGTCGCGTAGATCTCGAGCTCAATGGAGTCCGGTGGAATGAGCTCGGAGAGCGCGCCAACGTCTTCGGCGGCCGGGCCACCTCGGCCTACCTCCCGCCTTCAACCGAGTATGTCGTGCGCTCGCCTGCGGGCGCGGAGGTGGCTCTTTTCCGCGCCCCGGCCGGCCTGGGCGGCGCTCCTTATGTGATCGGACCGGATGACGTCGACGTCGCAACTCGCGGGCGCGACAGCTTCGAGCGCGAGGTGCACACCATCCTCGACACCCGCAAGCCGGCGGCCGCGCTCGTGGCGGGCGAAACGTTCAACGCGACGGGCGCGTGGTCGAGCTACCCACCGCACAAGCACGACGTCGACGACCCCCCGCGCCAAGCTCGGCTGCAGGAGGTCTATCACTTCCGCATCGACCCGCCCCAGGGCTTTGGCATCCAGCGCATCTACTCGCCAGAGCGCGGCTTGAACGAGGCATTTGTGGTGGAGGACGGCGATACGGTCGTGATCCCATTCGGCTACCACCCGGTCGTGGCCGCGCCCGGCTACCGGCTCTATTACCTGTGGGCGCTCGCCGGTGACGGTCGGGATCTGCGCGTTGTCGAAGACCCAGTCCACGGCTGGGTTGCTCGGCAGCCTTAACGTCCGCGCATGAGCGACAAGTCTTGCGTGCTTGCGCTCGACGTTGGCACCTCTTCGGTCAGGGCCATCCTGTACGACCGCGAGGCCCGACCGGTGCCGGGCGCAGCGGTCCACGTCCACCATCAGCCGCGGACCGGCGCCGACGGAACCTCGGAGATGGACGCAGACGAGCTCGTGGATCTGATGTTGCTCAGCGTCGTGCAGCTCATGGATCGGGCCGGCGGGGAGCGAGCAAGCAGCATCGCCGGCGTCGGCGTCTCCACCTTCTGGCACGGCCTGGTGGCGACGGATGACTCGGCGCGCGCGCTTTCTCCTGTCTACCTCTGGTCGGACACCAGAAGCTGGAAGTCAGCCGAAAATCTGAAGGATCGCTTCGATCCCGAAGCCGTGCGACAGCGCACGGGCTGTCCCATCCACTCGAGCTACTGGCCGGCAAAGCTGGCCTGGCTGCGCTCGGAGCGGGCCGACCTCTGGAGCCGCCCCGTTCGGTGGATGAGCTTCGGCGACCTGTTGTTCTGGCGGATGTTCGGAAGGCTCGGCACCAGCGTATCGATGGCATCGGGAACCGGCCTCTTCGGGCTGGCCGACTGCGGCTGGGACCAGGAGCTGCTCTCCGTGCTCGAGCTTTCGCCAGCAAGCCTACCCCCGATCGCACAGGTCGAACAGACGCTGACGCCCTCGTATCAGCGGCTCTTGCCCAACCTGGCTGGGATTCCGTGGCTGCACGCGCTCGGAGATGGGGCGCTTGCGAATCTGGGCAGCGGCTGCATGACTCCGGATCGGCGCGCACTCACAGTTGGCACGTCGGGAGCCCTGCGAGCCATTGATTCAGCGCCACCCACGCACATCCCGCCCGGCCTCTGGTGCTATCGACTCGATGGCGGGCGGGTTGTGATCGGAGGGGCCTTGAGCAACGGAGGCAACCTTCGCAACTGGTTGGTCAACACATTGCGCGTGCAAGAGACGAAGCTCGAGGATGCGCTGAGCAGCATGGTGCCGGGGGCTCATGGCCTGACTGTGTTGCCGCATCTTGCCGGCGAGCGGAGCCTCGGTTATGCCCCCCACGCGTTTGGCGCGATCGCCGGCATCACCTCGGCTACGACCGCCGAAGACATGGCTCGAGCCGGTCTGGAGGCCGTTGCGATCGAATTCGCCCGGGTTGATCGGCGGCTGGATGACGTGATTCCCGGCGCCACGACGCTGGTCGCCAGCGGAGCCGCCCTATTGAGCTCGCCCGCGTGGATGCAGATGATGGCCGATGCCATCGGGCGGCCGGTCGCGGCCGGGCAGGCGGAAGAAGCCTCCAGCCGTGGGGCGGCGGTTCTTGCGATGGAGTCGCTCGGTATGGCAGGGCCTCCAAAACTCGACCCTGGGACCTCTCGGGTATTCGAGCCTCGAGCAGACTTTGCCGCCATGTATAAAGGAATCGAGGCTCGGCAGGAGATTCTGTATCGCGCATTGATCGGCGACCGGATACTCGGGACCTGATGCCGATGAACCGAACCGATTACCTCGCCTCGATGTACAGCCTCGAGGGTCAGGTCGCCATCGTGACGGGCGGCACCGGCGTCCTCGGCGGCGCCATGGCGAGAGCGCTGGCCATGGCCGGCGCGAAGGTCGGCGTACTGGGTCGCAATCGCGAACACGCCGAGCGGGTGGCGTCGGAGCTCGAGGCGCAGGGCGGCGAGGCGTTGGCGCTCACAGCGGACGTGCTCGATCGCGATGCGCTCGAGTCGACCCGTGACATGGTCGTCGGCCGGTGGGGATCGATCACCACATTGGTCAATGCCGCCGGCGGCAACATCGCTACGGCGACCATCCCTGAAGGCGGCGATGTTTTTGGGATGTCGCCGGCCGCGTTCCAGCAGGTGGTCGACCTGAACCTGACCGGCACCCTGCTGCCGAGCCTTGTCTTCGGGCGGGCCATGGTCGAGGCTGGGAATGGCTCGATCGTGAACATCTCCTCGATGGCATCTCCCCGCGCCCTGACGAGGAACGCCGGTTACGGGGCCGCGAAATCGGCGGTCGACAACCTGACCCGCTGGCTGGCGGTTGAGCTGGGCACCCGTTATCAAGGCAAGATCCGCGTGAATGCGATTGCGCCGGGCTTTTTCATAGGCGAACAGAATCGCAAACTGCTCGTGGAGCCGGATGGCAAACCCACCGCCAGAGGCCGCGCGATCATCGGCCACACCCCTTTTGGGCGGTTTGGCGAGGCGGACGATCTATCTGGGGCGCTGGTGTGGCTGTGCAGCCCCAGCGCCCGTTTCGTCACCGGAATCGTGGTTCCCGTCGACGGCGGATTCAGCGCGTTCGGCGGCGTGTGATGGAAGGTCGCGTCGAGCTGAGCCGAAGTCTCACGGAGGACGACGTGGGCGAAGTCCTCGCGAAGGCTTTCGCCGGCGTGCCCGTGAGCGGGCGCCGCGTCCTCGTGCTCATCCCTGACGACACTCGCCACGCTCCGATTCCGATGCTCTATCGGCTGTTGAACGAGATCGTCGGCAAGCAGGCTAAGCGACTCGACTTCCTGATCGCGCTGGGCACTCACCCGCCGATGCCGCCGGCCGCGGTTGACAGACTGGTCGGCATCCCGGAGTCCGAGCGTGGTCGGAATGTGTCCGTGGTCAGCCACTGTTGGGACCAGCCCGACAGTCTTGTCCGCATCGGGGTCATCCAGAGCGGAGAGATCGAGGAATTGACCGGCGGCTTGTTGAGCGAACCGATTCCGCTCGACGTCAACCGGCTCCTGGTGGAATATGACCAGCTGGTGATCTGCGGACCGGTGTTTCCGCACGAGGTCGCGGGTTTCTCTGGCGGAGCGAAGTACATCTTTCCCGGCGTAGCCGGTCCGGCCGTGATCAGCGCTACACATTGGCTGGGGGCGCTGGGCTCGAGCATGAAAACGATCGGGGTCAAAGACACCGCTGTCCGGCGGGTGATTCACCGCGCGGCGGAGCTGGTGCCCAGGCCGATCATGTGCCTCGCGCTGGCTGTCCGCGACGACGCCCTCCACGCGATCTACGCCGGGGGATATGTCGAGGCATGGGACAAGGCCGCCGACGTGTCAGCTCAGCTCGAGATCACATACGTGGCGCACGGCTTCCAGCGCGTCCTATCGATTCCGTCCACCATCTACCACGACCTCTGGACCGCCGCCAAGGCAATGTACAAGACCGAGCCCGCGATCGCCGACGGTGGCGAGGTGATCATCTACGCGCCGGCCCTGACCGAAATCTCCTACACGCACGGACGTTTGATCGATGAGATCGGCTACCACGTGCTCGAGTACTTCACGAAACAGCCGGAGCGCTTCGCGTCGGTGCCAGGGGTGATCAAGGCCCACAGCACGCACGTCAAGGGCTGGGGCTCGTACAACGCGCGGACCGGCTCAGAGCGGCCGCGAATCCAGGTCACGCTGGCAACCGGGATTCCCCAAGAACGATGCGAGCGGGTGAACCTCGGCTACCTGGATCCAAAGTCGATCGACCTATCCGATTGGACTGAACGCGAGGCAGAAGGAGTAGCCGTCATCCGCAACGCAGGCGAAATCTTGTATCGAGCCAAAGACGTCCTGTAGGGCCTCAATCCGGCGCCCCGGAGCCTAGTATTGCGGCCCGATGCAGAATCCGCCGCAGCTGTCGCCCGATGGCGACTATTGGTGGGATGGCCAGGCCTGGCAGCTGATGCCAGGTCGCGTTGCCGCCACCCCTGTTGCACAACCCACAGCGGGCACGCCCCCGCCCTCATGGTTGCCCGAGGGCGCTGAAGTCCCAATCCCGCCAGCACCGCCTGGCCTGCCGTTCGTCCCGCAGCCGGTCGTGGTCGGGGCTTTGGGCGGCCCGGCCGTCTACGCGCCGGCCTGGGCCAACGAACCTCCATCTCCACCTGAGGAGATCTCGATCGGCAAGAAAATCCTGCTTTGGGCCGGCGTGGTTGCCGGTGCCGGGATCGTGCTCCTGGCGCTGCTCGGAATCCCGTTCGCTCTGAGCCAGACCGACACGACCCGAGCCGACGACATCAGCAGCGCCGTATTAGCCATCATCGTCGGTGGGCTGATCATGTTGCCCTGCCTCGGTGTGCTCTTGGGGTTTGGGCCGGCGGTAGCGGGGACGTTTCACTCGCTCGGAATCCTGGGAGTCCTGTACGTGCTGGGAAGCATCATCAACGCTTCTGTCGCCGTGACCACTCCGGTAGGCGGAGAGCGTTACTTCATTCCCTGGACCATGCTGGCGGTGGTGGCCTTCCGGGCGTGGCGAGGGCGGTGGGTCGGGGCCATCCTCATCCTGGTTACCTGGGCGATATCGACAACGATCACCCTGTTTCTGGCCCGCGGCTAGCTGCTTGTGCGGCCCATGGAGCTGGGCTACCGCGGCACCGAGCTGCGCCGAAAACTCGTTGCGGCAGTGCTCCGTGGCGACAAAATCGCGACGGCCAGCCTCCGCGAAGAATACGTACCCCACACGGACGAGCCTCTGCCAGAACTCGGCGAGAGTTTTCTTCTGGTCGGTTACGACGACGAGGCGTTGGGGGTGGTGAAGACGACCGAATTGCGAGTCGTTCGAGCCGCGGACGTCGACCTGCAGTTCGCCCGCGATGAGGGCGAGGGCTTCGAAACCCTCGAGCAATGGCGTTCTGCGCACGAGCGGGCTTGGAGCGACCGCGAAATCGCCGACGACACTTTGATCGTCTGTGAGTGGTTCACGTTGATCGAGCGCTATTGACGTAACC
>DASWGF010000220.1:0-1824 GCA_036393875.1 Candidatus Dormiibacterota bacterium | reverse complement strand
GTTCATGCCTGACCCGCAAGCGACGCGGCCTCTGTCGCACAACCTCTTCGACCTTGCGCCCCCTGATCTGCAATGGTTCCTGGCCCGCTCGGATATCGTCCTGATCCCGATCGGCAGCCTCGAGCAGCACGGACCACATCTTCCCTTGGGCACGGACACCATCACGGCGCTCGAGGTGAGCAAGCGCGCAGCCGAGCTGGCGGACGTCCCGTACGCGCCCCCGCTGTGGGCGGGCTACTCCCCACAGCACCTGCGTGAACCAGGCACCGGTACCGGAACCATCACGCTGCGCGCGTCGACCCTCAACGACGTCCTGTACGACATCGCCCGCAGCCTGATCCATCACGGATGGAACAAGCTCACCTTCGTCAACGGTCACGGTTCGAACGTCAAGGTGATCGATCCGGTTTTGCGCCGGATTCGCTACGAGACCGGAGCCATGGTGGCGCTGTACAAGCCGTATGCCGAGCGCTACATCGGCATGCTCAAAGACGTGCTCGAGAACCCGCCGGCCGAGACTCCGGGCTGGCACGCCAGCGAGCTGGAGACGTCGCAGGTGATGGCCCATGACGCGGGCCTGGTGCACATGGACAGGGCGGTCGACACACGAGCTCACGCGCCCGCGTGGCTACCCAAAGGTTTCGACAAAGCGGATGGCGCACCCGACATCGAGTTCGGCGGCTATCAGTACTTCAACTTTCCCATGGATCACGGGGAATTCACCGAGACCGGCGTGATCGGCAACCCGTTTCGCGCCACCGCGAAGAAGGGCGACGAAGCGTTGAACCGGTTCGCAAGCCACCTGGTCGAGGCCATCGACGCCTTTCGGCCGCTGAAGTTCGAGATCAAGAACCGGGCCTACGTGGACCGGGTTTGAGCGATGCATCGCGCATGAACGACCAGCCGCCGCCAGAGCTGCGACGCGTCCAGATCCTTGCGCACGTCCGCCGCAACGGCGGTGCGTCCATCAGCCAGCTGGCCCGCGAGTATTCGATCTCGCCGGTCACCGTTCACCGCGACCTGGAGGTGCTGGCCACCGAGGGCTTGATAACGCGCATCCGCGGCGGAGCGCGCGCGATCGAAGGCGACACGCGCGCGGTGGAGACGGACTTCATGAAGCGGGCCCGGCAAAACCCCGCGGGAAAGTACGTGATCGCGGCCCATGCGCTTCGCGAGATCGCCGACGGCTCGACGATCTTCATCGACCACTCGACCAGCTCCCTCGCGCTCGCCCGGCAGCTGGAGCGGCGTCCGCCGAAGTCGCTCACGCTAGTCACCAACTCGCCCGCGATCGCCTATGAGCTCCACGAGAGCACTATCCACCTGGTCGTGACACCGGGCGAGGTGGACCAGGTCATGCGCCTCATCAGCGGTGGCTGGACCGAGGATTTCTTGAGCCGCCTGCATTTTCAGGTGGCATTCGTGTCGGCCGCCGGACTGAGCCTGGAACGCGGGTTGACGACGACCCGTCAGTCGCTGGCGGGCACATTGAGGGCCGCGCGCGCCGTCTCGCAGCGCACGGTGGCCCTCGTCGATTCCACCAAAGTCGGCCGCGACTCCCTGCTCACGATTTTCACCGCCCAGGAGCCCGAAGAGATCATCACCGACGACGGGGTCCCCCCCGATGTCATCGCCGAATACAAAGGCGCCGGCGTCAACGTGGTCGTGGCGCAGCCAGGCCCGGTTTCCGTCAGGTAAGAGCACGCAAGGAGATCTGCGCATGGGACGTCCTGTCACTCTGTTCACAGGCCAGTGGGCCGATCTGACTCTTGACACGCTGGCCGGCAAGGCGGCCGCATGGGGCTTCGACGGGCTCGAGCTCGC